>JBAVTI010000047.1:0-8730 GCA_049696055.1 Paracoccaceae bacterium
CATGCACGTCGGTGGGAAACTCCATCTCGACCACGCGATAGGTGCGAAAGGTAAAGCCATGCCCCGCCAGCAGTCCGGCGAACATATCGGGATAATCGCCCATCTCATCGGCGAGGGCGTCGGGTGCTAGGCCAGTTTGCAAAATGCCAATCTGCATGGGGTGTCCGTGATTGTTTTATGGACTGTAGCGCCGCCTCCCCCCTTGCAGCAAGGGGAGAGGCGAAGGGGCTTAGACCGTATCCAGATACAGCTCGACCTGCTCTTCGGGGGTCAATTCGGCCATATAATGCAACTCTTGGCGTTTGGTCAGCACAAGGTTGCGGATAAGTTCCTTTGGCAAAAAGCGTGACAGCACATCGCTATTTTCAAACGCATCAATTGCCGATTCCCAATTTTCGGGAATTTGCGGCAGGCCTTCGACGGCATAGGCGTTGCCAGTAATCGGCGAGGCGGGCTCTTCCTGATCTTCAATCCCGATCAATGCAGCACCCAAAATGGCCGCCAACATCAAGTGCGGGTTCACGTCGCCGCCCGCCACCCGGTGTTCGATCCGCCGTGCAGCAGGGTTGCCCGCCGGAATACGGATCGCCGAGGTGCGGTTTTCAAAACCCCACGAAATAGCAGTAGGGGCATGTTTTCCCGGCACCAAGCGTTCATAGCTGTTGGAATGTGGCGCAAAAATCAGGGTGGAATCGTGCATCGCCTTCAGGCAGCCCGCAACGGCGTGGCGCATCATCGCGGTGCCTTTTGGGCCGCCGCTGTCGAATACGTTTTCGCCCTTTTCATCCAGCACCGAAAAATGCGTATGCAGGCCGGACCCCGAATATTCCGGGTAAGGTTTGGCCATAAAGCTTGCCGCAAAGCCGTGGCGCCGGGCCAGACCCTTGACCAGCATCTTGAACAGCCACGCATCATCGGCGGCGCGCAGGGCGTCGTCACAATGCATCAGGTTCACTTCAAACTGGCCCAGTCCGGTTTCCGAGGTCGAGGTGTCGGCCGGAATATCCATCGCTTCACAGGCATCGTAGAGATCGGTGAAGAAGGTATCGAACGCGTCAAGTGCCCGGATCGACAGGGTTTCCGCCGCTTTTCGACGCTTGCCAGACCGTGGACTTGCCGGAACCTGCATGGTCTTGCCGCTGTCGTCGATCAGGAAAAATTCCAGCTCCATGGCGCAGACCGGGGTCAGCCCCTTGGCCTTGTAGCGATCAACCACCGCGCGCAGCGCATGGCGCGGATCGCCCTCATAGGGTTGACCATTTTCGCGGAACATCCAGATCGGCAGCAGGGCTGTAGGCGCTTCCAGCCAAGGCATCGGCATAAAGCCACGCTCGGTTGGGCGCAAAATCCCATCGGCATCACCCTGTTCAAATACCAGTGGGCTGTCGTCGATATCTTCGCCCCAGATATCCAAATTCAGCACGGAAAAGGGGAATCGCGTTCCATCCTTCACCACTTTGTCGGCAAAGCGCGCAGGAATACGCTTGCCGCGTGCTTGGCCATTCAGATCGGCGGCAGCTACGCGGATTGTGCGCACCTCGGGGTGCTTTCTCAACCAGTCTTTCATTCTCTCACATGAAGGCCATGGGCACAGACCACAAATCCGCCAGAACGGGCCAGGCGGCCCGACAGCGGGGTGGGGACCATGCCCTTGGTCCTTTCTCCCGTTTGATCCTTCCTTCCGCACCCACCCGACGGGGCAGGGGACGCCGCGACTTTGCGGCTCCGGGCGAAGGCCCGGCGAATTTGATCAAATCAAGGATACTAGCGGATGACCTGAGGACGCAAGCGAATTCTGCTGCGCATGTTTTGCGGCAGATGTCGGTTCAGGCGTTTGTTCACCAGCCCAAACACCCCAATCACAATCATTGTCAGGCAAATGAAGTAGAATGCCACGATCGGATAGGGGATGAAGGGGTTGAACGTCTTGTCGGCAAAGTAGTTGGCGTAATAAAGCGCATCACCGCGTTGCTGGAAGGCGGGAAAGCCGGAAAAGAACACCAAGGTGGTGGCGTGAAACAGAAAAATCGCCTCGTTGGTATAGGCGGGCCACGCCAGCCGCAGCATGGTCGGCCATTGAATTTTGCGAAACCGCGACCAGCCCGAAATGCCATAGGCATCGGCGGCTTCCAGATCACCCTTCGGGATTGACCGCAGCGCGCCATAGAAAATCTCGGCGCTATAGGCGGCCGTGTTCAAGAACAAAACAATCAGCGCGCCCGCCCAAGCCTTGGATAGCCAAGAGGTTTGCACCGTTAGCCCCAGAAATTCGATCCCTGACCGTGGCAGCAGCACCAGTGCTTCATAGGCCAAAAAGAATTGGATGAACAAAGGCGAGCCGCGAAAGATGAAGATGAACCATTCGGCAGGCTTGCGCACCCAAGGGCTGCGCGCCGATTTGGCAAGGGCGATGGCATTGGCCACAAAGAACCCGGCAATCAGCGCCAATACCCCAAAGTAAAGGTTCCAGATCAGTCCTGATCCGATCAGGGTGAACTGTTGGCATAGGGTAAAGTCGGTCTTTGGCAGCAACCGCTCGCCATAGCCTAGCGACCGGAACGCATATTGCCCGATGGTTTCCATGCAGGTCATTGCGCGGCTCTCCGCTGGGCTTCACCGGCGGCGGTGGCCTGACCGTGGCTTAGACGCTGCGTTACCCGGTTCAGCACGATCTCAGACAGCTTGGTCATCACCAGATAGAACACCATCAGCACAAGAAAGTAGTAAATCCGCCAGTCAGAATGTGGAAAATCAAAGGCCGGCGTTTTTGATCCGCCCAATTCACGCGCCCAATAGACGATATCCTTCACCCCCAACAGAAACAGCAAAGGTGTCGCTTTGATCAGAATCATCCATAGGTTAGACAGGCCGGGCAGCGCAAAGATCCACATCTGCGGCACCAAAATCCGGCGGAACACCTGACCATGGCTCATGCCATAACTCTCGCCGGTTTCAAGTTGCGCGCGCGGCACCGCCTGCATCGCGCCATATAGCACGTTGGCCACAAAGGCCCCGAAAACCAGCGAGAAGGTCACCACAGCAAGGGCAAAGCCATAAAGCGTATGCCAGATCGCGGCAGAATTGCTGGAAGGCATCTTGGCCTCGGGGCAGACCTTGAATTCAAGGCCCTGCCAGATCGGCTCGGTCCATTCCGGGCACCGCACTTGGTGCACCACAAATTCCACACCCTGATCCAGTGCAATCACGAAAAACAGAAAGAAAACGATGTCAGGAATGCCCCGCACCATGCCGGTATAGGCTTTTCCAATCAATCGAATGGGCAAAAATTGGCTGCGTGAGGCCATGGCCCCACCAAAACCGAACATTAATGCCGCTGGAGCTGTGATTACCAAAAGGCCAAGCACGGTCAGAAATGACCAATAGAACAGCAGATGCTTACCCGAGGTCAGGTAGCATACCATCCAAGCCAGCCCTTCAAGGGCCTTTGGGTCAGCGCAGCTTGTGAACATGTTGGGTCAGGGGGCGGCCCTTCGGCTGCCCCCCTTTCCTTTATCAGAACGTCGCGCCGGTTTCGCCAAACCACTTGGTGATCAGGGTGTTCAGCGTGCCGTCATCCTTCATCGACTGAATGGCCGCGTCAAACTTGCCTTTCAGCTCGGTATCGGATTCGCGCATGCCAAGGCCCACGCCGCCGCCCAAAGCCACGTCTTCGCCCACGAACATCAGCTCGCCATTCGAATCCGCCACAAACGGCGCAAGGTAGTCTTTGTCGGCAAATACCGCATCCGCTTCGCCATTGCGCACGGCGGCGATGGTTTCATCGGGGGTGGCAAATTCCAGCAGCGTTGCACCACTTGCGGCAACGGCTGCGGACTGAATGGTGGACACCTGCGCCGAAATCACGCCCTTGGTCACATCAACATCAGCGGTCTTGCCAACATAGGCCGAGGCCGCTGGCGGGTAGTAGTTCTGGCTGAAGTTGATGATCTTCTCGCGCTCTTCGGTGATCGACATGCCGGCGATGATCACGTCATAGTTGCCCGACTGGAGGTTTGGGATGATGCTGTCCCAATCGTTTTGCACGAATTCACAGGTCAAGCTGGCGCGCTTGCACAGCTCATCGCCCAGTTCCTTTTCGAAACCGTCAATCTCGCCCTTGTCATTGATAAAGTTGTACGGAGGGTAGGCGCCCTCGGTGCCCAGACGAATGGTTTGCGCCGAGGCAAAGCCGGTGGCAAGCGCCAGAAGCGCGGTGGCAAGGATCAGTTTTTTCATTGTAGTCTCCCTTTGGCAGTGGTTTTTGTTGGTTGTTTCAGGCCGTGGCGGAAAGGAAGCCGCGCAGACGGGTGGTCTGCGGGTTGCCAAACAACGCCTCGGGTGGGCCTTCTTCTTCGATCTTTCCTTGATGCAGGAAGATCACATGATCCGACACGTCGGCTGCAAGCCGCATGTCATGGGTAACCAGAATCATCGTGCGACCTTCTTCGGCCAAGGCCTTGATCACGCGGACAACTTCTTGTTCCAGTTCGGGGTCCAAGGCGCTTGTCGGTTCATCAAACAACAGCGCACGCGGCTCCATGCACAGCGCCCGCGCAATTGCCGCGCGTTGCTGCTGCCCCCCCGAAAGCATCGCAGGATAGGCATCGGCCTTTTCGCCAATACCCACCTTTTCCAGATACTTACGGGCCGACGCTTCCACCTCGGTGCGGTCGCGCTTTAGCACGGTAAGCGGCGCTTCCATCACGTTTTGCAGGATTGTCAGATGTGACCACAGATTGAACTGCTGAAATACCATGGAAAGATTGGTTCGGATGCGGATTACTTGGGTGCGGTCGGCCGGATGCCGATTTAGGCCCGTGCCCTTCCAATGGACCGCTTCGCCCTCGAAAACGATCTCGCCTTGCTGTCTGTCTTCCAACAGGTTGCAGCAGCGTAGCAGCGTTGATTTACCCGAGCCCGATGATCCGATCAGCGACACAACATGGCCGCGCGGTGCTACCAGATCGACACCCTTCAGAACCTCAAGGTTGCCATAGCTTTTGTGCAGATCTCGGATGTGGATGACGGGCCTGTCCAGCGGCTGGTCACCGGGAGGGCTAAGCTGGGCATTCGGTGCAGTCACGTTGTCTCGCTTGTCACGGGGGGCCGACGTCGGTGGCCAAGTAGGGCCGATATTTTGCCTCTTTGCAACGGGCTATCTGACAGTGTTCACCTACTTAGCCGCCAAATTGCGCAATCCTATGGCGCAATCTGGTCAGGTGATGGCGGCGTGGGCACAGCGAGGTAGCGCGCTGCGGGAATGGCGATCAGGCCACGCAGGCCCAAGGTTGCGCGGTCTGCTGCGGTCAATGCGGCAATGGCTGCGGCGACACCGTCAAACAGCCTTTCAGGATTGCGGCCCTTGGCGGTGATATAGGGCAGGCCGGGGGTGGGGTCTGTTCGCCCAACGACGCGCAATTCAGCTGCCAAGTCCGCGTTATATTTGACAATCAACCGCCAGGTCACCGCATCCACGGCGGCCAGATCGGCGCGCCCTTCGGCCACAGCGCGGGCCGAAAGCAGATGCCCTCCGGTTTGCAAAAACGGGGATAGGTGGATGCCAAGCGGGGCCACATGGTTCTGTGCTGCGGCCCAACCTGATTGCGACAGACCTTCGTTATAGGCAAAACGTGCGCCGTCAAACGCCCCAATATCGCCACGCGAATCGTCGGCGCGGGCAATGAACACGCTGAAATAATACCCCGGAGCACAGCCTTCCAAGCCAAAATCCGGCGTGCCAACCAGCGTCACGGCGTCATGCAGTTTCGCCCGAAACGGGAAGCCGCAGGTTTGTGATAGCAAAAGATCGGGCGATTGCCATGCCGCCCAATAGGCACCCTCGCCGCGGGTCAGGGCGTCGGGGGCATCCATGCCTTTGGCGCGCAGGTTATCGCGGATCAGGCCCCACAGCCGGTCATTTGCGGGCTGACACGGCGCCCAATCATACATGCCCAAAGACGCGATCATTTGCCGTTCGCCACGCTTTGCCGCGCCAATGCCGACTCGCGATCGGTCAACCCAAGCAGGTTCGCCACCAGCCGCAGCACCTGTTCCTCTTCCGCCGCCCGCCCACCATCGGCCAAGGCAACCGCCCATAGTGCCTGCATCAGGTCGGTACGATCCTCATGTGCGACGGTGGCCTTCACCGCTCGGGTAAAGCGAACAGTATCAGGGGCTTCGGCTTCCAGCACCTCGGCATCGGCGCGCATTTTTGCCGCCTCAAACGGGGAAAGATGATACAGATCGACCAACACCCGATCAATGCGCGCGATCTCGGATGGGGCATAATGGCCATCGGTTCGTGCCACGCGCACCAACAGCGCCGCCAGCGCGAGGCGGGCTTCGGGGGCTGGAAGGCGGGCAGGGGCGGGGGCCGTCAAACGGCGCAGCAGGGCGTCAAACATGGCAAACATATAAGCCTGTGCCACCGCAAGCGCCACTGGTTCTGCATCACTTTGTTGACGTCGCTAAAGGCTGGGCACCCGGATACGACCCTGCGCCATTGGCACTGCCGCCCCGCGAATACGCACCGCCTCGATGCCATCAGGGCCATTGTCGATGCTTAGAAATAGTTGGCTTGGACGCCCCATCTCGACCCCCTGCATAAGGCTAAAGTCTTGATTTCCCATCCGTAATGCCCGACTTGCGCGCAGTTGAGCGGCAAGGATAGCGGTGGCCGATCCGGTGGCGGGGTCTTCTGGAATGCCCGCCGTTGGCGAGAACATCCGCGCCTGAAAATCACAGCCCGTTCCCGGCGTGTAAAGATAAGCGCTATCAACCCACGCCCGATCCATCAACTCTGACCAATAGGGTTCTATCGGCCGCGCTCGGGCCAGCATGTCAAGATTGGCGACCGGCACATACAAAAACGCAGGTCCACCCGCCCAAATACCCGGATGATGCATGCCAAAGCCGATATATTTTTCTTCAATATCAATGGCTTGGGCAATGGCCTCTGGCAATGCCTCGCCCGGTGCCGCGTGCGGCATGACGGGTGCGGTGAATTCGGCCTGCGTCTGGCCATCGCGGCGGGTGACGGTCACCGGAACCAAGCCGGCTTCTTCCTCTAGCACCATTTCCATTTTGAAATCGCCCAGCCAGTGCGCTTCGGTTGCGAGCAGAATGGCGCAACCAATGGTGGGATGACCTGCAAACGGAATTTCCGCCGTCGGGAAAAAGATACGCACCCGCGCCGTGTTTGCGGGATCTTGCGGAGATTGCACGAAAATGGTTTCGGAAAGATTGAATTCGCGGGCGATTGCCTGCATTTGCGCCGTGGTCAGGTTGTCCGCCCCCAACACAACAGCCAGTGGATTGCCGCAAAACGCGGTGGTGGTAAAGACATCAAGCGTGTGAAACGTCAGCATGACATCACTCCAACGCTTTGAAAATGCGCGTTAAATTCTGTGCTTCGATATCAAGGCCGTAGGGTGGGTTAAGGATGAACATCCCCGATCCTACCATGCGGTGACCATCTTTTACCGGGGGAAAACGCACCTCGTGGATAAGCGCGTCAGGGTGGTTCTGGCGCAGCGTCGCCAGCATTTCCAAGTGCGTGTTTGAGGTTAGAATCGGATACCAAAGGGCAATGATGCCCACATTCCACTTGCGGTGGATGGCGGCTATCACCTTGGGAATATTGATATAATCGTCCTTCACCTCGTAGCTGGGGTCAATCAGCATCATACCGCGGCGCGGGGTGGGGGGGCAGATCGCAAGCGCCAGTTGCAGACCATCCTGCTGATAGACATGCGCGCCCCAGGGCGTAAGGGTTTCAGACAGGATGCGGTATTCCTGCGGGTGCAGTTCCGCTAGATGCAGTGTGTCTTTTTCGCGCAGGGTCATCACCGCCAACAGTGGCGAGCCGGGATAAGCGTGCGGGCCGTGTTGGGCGCGCACTTCGGACAGGCGCAAAATATAGGGGTGATCTGGGCTAAAGTATTGTTCCATAATGGAAATACCCTGATCGGCCTCGCCGGTTTTCAGGGCTTCTTCGGCGGACAAATCGTAAAACCCGCGCCCGGCATGGGTTTCGATATAGGTCACGGGTTTGTCTTTTTGTATAAGGTAATCAAGCGTATAGCACAAAAGCGCGTGCTTTTGCACGTCGGCCAGATTTCCGGCGTGGTAGAGATGTTGATACGACAGCATGAAACAGCCGTAATGCGGTTTTCCGGGGGCTGCAATGGCTTTGGGCAGGGTATGCCAAGCGTATGGTCTGCGTATGGTTTACGTATGGCTTCTTGTCGCCGCCCCCCGCTTGGCGGTTTTTGCGCAACTTAGGGTTTCACATCGGCGCAAGATCAGGGTCGCCCCCCGTTTTGGCCCAGTGTGATCCGCTTTGGCCGGGCCAAAACGCAAACCGCCCTAAAGAAAAATGTCGGTCTGCACCAACGCCGCCACGCCTGACATCAGGATGCGAAAATCGGCAACCCCATCGCCGTTGACATCGCCGATCAGAAAACCCGCGCTAAACCGCAGCTCGCCCGCGTCGCGGCCAAACGCGGCCCCGCCGATAAAGTGAAAGGCCTGATCGCCGGCCAGATTGGTTTCGGCGTCGATGGCGCGCAGATCCACCCGGTCGCCCTGTGCGTGCTGAAAATCGGCAATGCGGTCAACGGCGCCCGCCAGAATGGGGGCTTCGGTCGTGTTGTTGAACACAAAGGCATCCGCCGCCGCCCCGCCCACCATCAGATCAAAGCCCAAACCTCCGGTCAAACGGTTGCCTGC
>JBAVTI010000048.1:0-5560 GCA_049696055.1 Paracoccaceae bacterium
AAGGCGCATGGCCAAACGCCCGGCGATGCCACCAGCGACCAGATGCGCCTGATTGCCGATCTGGCCGAGAAATATGGCCATTCCGAACTGCGCATCAGCCACGAACAGAACGTGATCCTGCCGCATGTTCACAAATCCGACCTGCCCGCCTTGCATGCGGCACTTGGTACCCAAAAGCTGGCGACCGCAAATGTCGGGCTGATTTCCGACATCATTGCCTGCCCCGGCATGGATTATTGCGCGCTGGCTACTGCCCGCGCCATTCCCGTGGCCCAAGAAATCGCCAACCGTTTCAATGACTTGAAGCTAGAGCATGACATTGGCCCGCTAAAGATCAAGATCTCGGGCTGCATCAACGCCTGCGGGCACCACCATGTCGGCCATATCGGCATTCTGGGCCTCGACCGCGCTGGCGTGGAAAACTACCAGATCACGCTGGGCGGCGATGGCACGGAAACCGCCGTGATCGGCGAACGCGCTGGCCCCGGTTTTGCCTATGACGAAATTGTGCCCGCGATAGAGCGTCTGATCACCGCCTACCTTGGTTTGCGCACCTCGCAAGAAGAGACGTTTTTGCAGACCTACCGCCGCCTTGGCCTCGCCCCCTTCAAGGCGGCCCTCTACCCGGCGGAAGGTGCAAGGGATGCCGCGTGATACGCAGTCAGGCGCCGGTCTGGCCCCGGTTGCCGACCGCGTCGCCGACCTGAACACCCGTTATCGCCACCATGGCGCGACAGCGGTGCTGGAACGCGCGCTGTCGGATGCACAAGTTGGGCGGGTGGCACTGGTCTCCAGCTTTGGCGCAGAGTCGGTGGTGCTTTTGCACCTGCTGTCGGTGATCGACGCGAAAACCCCGGTGCTGTTCATCGACACGCAGATGTTGTTTGCCGAAACTCTGAACTACCAGCTGGAACTAGCTGATAAACTTCATCTTTCCGATATTCGCACCATCCGCGCCGATCCGGAAAAGTTGGCATTTGAAGACCCCGACAACACCCTGCATCAGTTCAGCACAGACGCCTGCTGTGCCCTGCGCAAAACCGAACCGCTTGAACGCGCGCTGTCGGGGTTTGATGCGTGGATCACCGGGCGCAAACGCTATCAGGGTCAAACCCGCGCAACGGTTGAGTTTTTCGAGGCCGAGGGCGACGCCCGCATCAAGGTCAACCCACTTGCGCATTGGGGGCGCGAAGACCTTGAGGAATACATGGTCAACAACCGTCTGCCGCGGCATCCATTGGTCGCAAAAGGGTATCCCAGCATTGGTTGCGCGCCCTGCACCAGCCCGGTGAAACCAGGTGAAGATCCGCGTGCAGGCCGTTGGCGTGGCACCGAAAAAACCGAATGCGGCATTCATTTCATCAACGGCAAAGCCGTCCGTGGCCCGATATCGAAGGAAAACGCAGCATGAGCATCATCGTCACCGATACCGGCTTTGCACCGGATGATTTCACCGGAACCTTTGTTGGGTTGGATGGGCTGCTTGCGCACACCGGTGCGATTGATCTGGTAAATACCGATGATCCAACCGCTTTGGCCGATCTGCTTGACCAAATCGCCGTTATCCGCATCGCCTTTCCCACGTTCAGCGACGGGCGCAGCTTTACCATCGCGCGCCGCTTGCGGGTGATGGGGTACAAGGGGCGGCTGCGCGCGCAGGGGCATGTGTTGGCAGACCAATATGCCATGGCCCGCCGAAACGGCTTTGACGAGGTGGAAATCGGTGATGACCTTGCCGCCCGCCAACCCGCCGATCAATGGATTTTCCGCTCCGATTGGCAGGCGCATGACTATCAGTCGCGGCTGCGGGCCTGAGATACGGCTTTCCCCCAAGACCACAAAGACGTATTCAGGAACTCAGATACAATGACCGAGCAGAGACCCGTGCCCGATTCCAAGATGGCTGCCAGCAAAATCACCCTGCCTGATGCGCAGACCGTTACCTCGGTCAAGCATTGGACAGATCGCCTGTTTTCATTTCGCGTCACCCGCCCTGCCAGCCTGCGCTTTCGGTCGGGCGAGTTTGTGATGATCGGCCTGATGGGTGAAAACGGCAAACCGCTGTTGCGCGCCTATTCGATCGCCTCGCCCAATTGGGACGAAGAGCTGGAATTTTACTCGATCAAGGTGCCGGATGGACCTTTGACCTCAAAATTGCAGCATATCAAGGTGGGGGACGAGATCATCCTGCGCCCCAAACCCGTCGGCACCTTGGTGCATGACGCGCTGCTGCCCGGCAACCGGATCTGGTTTCTGGCGACAGGCACAGGCCTTGCTCCGTTCGCCTCGCTGATGCGCGACCCCGAAACCTATGAGAAATACGATCAGGTGATCATGATGAACACCTGCCGCGAAGTGGCAGAGCTGGAATATGGCCGCCAATTGGTCGAAGACTTGAAGAACGACGAATTGATCGGCGATATGGTGGAGGGCAAACTGCTTTACTACCCGACTACCACGCGCGAAGTATCGTCGCATATGGGGCGCATCACCGACAACCTGTTGTCAGGCAAAGTTTTTGCTGATCTTGGCCTGCCCGCGATGGACGCAGAACATGATCGCGCGATGGTCTGTGGGTCTTTGGCCTTTAACCACGATGTGAAGGCAGTTTTGGAGAAATTCGGCCTGCGCGAAGGTGCCAATTCCGAGCCGCTGGAATATGTGGTCGAAAAGGCCTTTGTCGGCGTCGGTATCTGAAACACGCCACCAAAATAGAAAAGGCCGCGCTATTTGCGCCGCCTTTTCCCTTCCGGCCTCGGCCAGATTAGAATCACATGCCCAAGGCAGTTTTCACTTGTGCGATCGCGGCTTCGACCAGTGCCGGGTTGCCAGCAGCAGCTTCAATAGCGGTCTTCAGCGTGGCTTTGGTTGCATCGTCCAGCGTGGACGCGTCGATCAGGCCAACAACCTTGGTTGCATCAAAATTGGCCGGGTCGAGCAGCGCCATCGCACCAGCAGCAGCGTCAGTCGCAGCAGCGGTTGCGGCTTCAGTGGTAGCCGCAGCTGCGTCGGTTGCAGCTTCGGTGGTAGCTGCAGCAGCGTCAGTTGCGGCTTCGGTGGTAGCTGCAGCAGCGTCGGTTGCGGCTGCGGTGGTTGCAGCAGCGGCTTCGGTTGCCGCAGCGGCGGTTGCAGCAGCGGCTTCTTCAGCAGCTTTCGCAGCAGCAGCTTCGGCTTCTGCTGCAGCGGTGGCAGCAGCAGTTGCAGCTTCCATGGCAGCTTTTTGAGCCGGGGCATAGCTGAACTGATAGTAGCCGCCGGCAGCAACCAGAGCGACAACAGCAGCGATGATTACATTTTTATTCATCTCGATATCTCCTTTGACCGTTGGGAAGTCACGGTTGTAGCTGCGCAATGCCAGAAAACGTGGGAAATGAAAAGTGTTCTGCCAAGGGGCAGACAGAATCTTTGTCACTATTGAGCCGCATCAATGTCAGTTTACCCGTCACAGCGGCGGATTCGGGTTGAATAGGGCGGATGCCCCGTCTATTTTGCGCGCCATCACTGCAATGACACGAAGGAACGCCACCATAGCCCGCAGACCCCACAACGCCCCGCCGCAACGCGAAACGGGCCCCCGTATCAACGATCGTATCCGCAACCCAGAGATCCGCCTGATCGGCGCTGATGGGGAAAACGTAGGGATCGTGACACCTGCGCGAGCAATGCAAATGGCCGAAGAAGCTGGGCTTGATCTGGTCGAGATTTCGCCCAACGCCGAGCCGCCGGTCTGCAAGATCATGGATTTCGGCAAGTTCAAATACGAGCAGCAAAAACGCGAGGCCGAGGCCCGCAAAAAGCAGCACATTATTGAAATCAAGGAAATCAAGTTCCGTCCGGGCACTGACACGCATGACTACGACGTTAAGATGCGGTCTGTGCTGAAGTTTCTGGAGGAAGGTGACAAGGTCAAAGTGACTTTGCGTTTTCGTGGCCGCGAAATGGCGCACCAGGAATTGGGTCTGGAACTGTTGAACCGTGTTGCCGCCGATGTGGGCGAAGCAGGCAAGGTCGAATCGATGCCCCGGCTGGAAGGCCGCCAGATGGTGATGATGATCGGGCCGAAATAATCGGCTCGATTGCGGCTAGGCCGGGGCCAGCCCCCAGCCCGGCCACGGGTCAGGCGTTCTTGGCGAAAACCTTCCACGGGAAGGTTTTTGATCGCGGATCACCCCCGGCGTATTTTGACAAGAAAAAGCCGGGCAAGGGAAAACCTTTGCCCCTTTTTTATGCCTCACGCGGGCGGGGGCGGCTGGGAATTTCTTTCAGCAGGCCGCCAACGCCCATTTGGGCGATATCTTCGGGCGTGAGGGGCACCCCACAGATCAGCCGCTCCAGCACCCAATCTGCACCGTTCAAGGCCATCGAGCGCGCACATCCGGGCAAACCGATGACCGGCTTCGCCCCCAGATGACCAAAAAACAACAAATTGCCGGGATCGACCGGCAGGCCGAACTGGGTGACGCTGCCCCCGGCAAGGCGCAAGGCGTTTGGCGCGGTGTCAAGGGTGTCAGAAGTGGCGGAAGCGGTGGCTACAAATACCACTTCACCCGGTGCGGCCACGATGGCAACCGCCAAAGCGTCATCCTCATGCGGCACAACAACACGCTCAGTAAGCGTCAGACCAAGGCGGGCAAGCCGCCCGGCCAGCGCCTCACGCCCTTTGATGGCCGGGGGTTTGGCGGTGATGGTGGTTTCGATCAGCGTGGCACGGCTAAAGCGCGGCACCGCAAGGTGCAACGCGCGTGGAGCAGCCATACACGCCAAGGAAACGTCGGCCCGCGGCACCCCGTAGGCGATGATCTTGACGGTGGCAATCATTCCGCCCGCGTCAATCCTTTGAAACGGCGGTACTGTTGCCAGTGTGATCATCGGGTTCACGCGGTTCAACGCATGGATCGACGCCACATTCAGCACCATCACCCCCGCACCCGTCGCGTGAATATTTACCCGCCCGGTGCTGGCAGGGGTCAGCCGCAGGCCCTGCCCCACGGGATCCGGCACCAAAGCCGCAGCAACGCGTGCGGCGGCATCGTCTTCATGCAGATCACTATCAGACAGGCGGGCGATCACCACCTGGGTATGCCCGGCTGCGGCAAGTGCGGCCACGTCTTCAGGCCCCAGAACCGTGCCTTTGCGCAGGCTGCCGCCCACAATCGGTTCGGAATGCGCAAGGATTCCCCCCATCACCTCAGACAAGGAAACCGCACCAAAGTTCATCCGCCGCGCCGCAGGGTTTGCGTGATCTGCGCCATGATCGACACCGCAATTTCCGCCGGACTTTTTGCACCGATATCAAGACCGACCGGGGCATGAATGCGGGCAATTTGATCGGGGCTAAACCCAGCCGCCTGCAACCGATCCAATCGTTTTGCGTGGGTCCGGCTGGACCCCAGACACCCAAGGTAAAACACATCCGAGCCCAGCGCCGCACGGATCGCCGGATCGTCCAGCTTGGGGTCATGGGTCAGGGTTACCACCGCCGTGCGGGCATCAAGGCCAATTTCGGCCATCGCCTCATCGGGCCACTCGTGCGAGATCACTTCGCCGGGAAAACGTGCCG
>JBAVTI010000049.1:0-5926 GCA_049696055.1 Paracoccaceae bacterium
TGCCGCGTGCCAGTGACATCGCCCTGTCGCTGCTGGCGGTTTATACCGGACTTACGGTGATTTGCGCCCTGACTTATCTGGCGATCGGGATGACGGCGCTGGATGCCACGGTACATGCGATGGCGTCAATTGCGACGGGTGGGTTTTCGCCGTCCGATATCTCGTTCTCGAAATACCCCGGCGCGGGGGAATATGCCGGGGGCGTATTCATGATCTTGGGCAGTCTGCCCTATATCCGCTATGTACAATTGGTAAGCGGATCGGCGCAGCCGTTGTATCGGGATTTGCAGGTGCGCTCGTATTTGATGTGGATCGCGGTTGCGGTGTTGGTCGTGGCAGTCTGGCGCACGCTGACATCGGATATGGCGTTCGAATCTGCCTTTCGCGAGGCGTTTTTCAATCTGTCGTCGATCATTTCGGGGACTGGGTTCTTTAGCGGTGATTTCGGCAACTGGGGTGGGTTTGCGCTGTTGGTGGCGTTTGTGCTGGGGATCATCGGGGGCTGTTCGGGATCGAGTTCCGGGGCGCTGACGGTGTTTCGGGTGCAGATTGTGATGGCGGCGATTGTCAGTCAGATCCGGCAAATTCACACGCCGAACCGGATTGCGACCGTGAAATATGGCGGGCGTGCGGTCGAAGATGATGTGATGAACGCGCTGATCCTGTATGTGACCGGGTATATTCTGACCATTGGCGTGCTAAGCGTGGCGATGACCTTGACCGGGGTAGATACGGTATCGGGACTGTTCGGGATCTGGTCGTCGATTGGCAATATCGGCTATGGCATTGGGCCGATGGTGGCCCCGACCGGCACATACATTGATTTTCCGGGCAGTGCCAAGTGGGTGATGATCCTGGCGATGCTGATGGGGCGGCTGGCATTGCTGGCGGTGTTGGTGTTGTTGCTGCCGCGATTCTGGCGGCGCTGACGGGGTGTAACATGCAAAGGGCCGCGCGGGTTAGGCGCGGCCTTTTGCGTTGCAGATCAGGCCGTTACTTCCAGCAGGACACCAGAACCGTCATGCCGTTGGCCAGCGTCGAGAGGTCTTCGGGGGCCAGCGCGCCCTGCCGGGTTGAGGCGGCGGGGATCAGGCCCGCCTCGGCCAGTTTGGTGGCAAGGGTGGTGGCGGACAGGGCGTATTGCACCTCGGGCGGGAGTTTGCGGGCAGCGTCGGTGCGGCGCGGCAGCAGCATGCCAAGCACACCGCCTGCGGCATCAAACACCGGGCCGCCGCTATCGCCGGGCAGGGTTTCCAGCGACAGGCGGGCAAGGTCTGCTTCGCCGTCCAGCCCCTTGGCATCCTCATAGGTGCCAAAGGTCAGGGTGGGGGCGGGCAAGGTGTCTTCGTAGGAATAGCCCGAGACCGCGATTTCGCCACCCAGACGGGAGGGGGCGGTTTGCAGCTCGGCGATGGCGCGGGGCGACAGGGCGCTGCGCGGGGTAAGCAGGGCGATGCCAAGGGCCGGATCGGAAAGGCTGATGTCAGCCTCGGTTTCGCGGTCAAGGGTGATGCGGTCGCAGCCGGCGGTGGCGTCGATTGTGGTCAGCACGGTGCCGCGGGCATCGACGTAAAAGCCGGTGCGCGAAAAGGCGGGGCGGCGCACTTCGAGGCCGGAAAGCAGGCCTTTGCGGGCGTCTTCGGGCATCGGCACCAGACCGGGGTCAAGGGCGAGGTCGCCCAGCGGTTTGAAGCTGCTTTGCATGGCGGCAAGCACGCGGGTCATGCGTTCGTCATCGGCGGGGTTCCAGACCAGCATATAGCCTTTGACAAGGCCCTTGGAGAGTTCGGCATAGGTATAGCTGGCGATTTTGCCATCGCGGGCATTGATGGTGAACGAACGCTCGTCACGGTTACGCTCGCCGGTCAGCGGCACGGCCTCGAGGGTTTGCAGGATGTCGTAGAGGCCATAGAGTGTGGACTGATCGCCGGGTTGGCTGATCAGGACGACGCGGGCACCGGAGTTGGCTTTTTGCGCGTAATGCACAAAGGGCGGCTCGTAGTGATCAAAGGCCAAAAGGGCCAACGGCAGGGTGATCTCGATCCCGGCCTGAGCTTCGGTGACGGTTTGCAGGCCGAGTTCGGCCTGAGCCTGACCATAGGCGGCAAGCAGGGTGTCGCGTTGCAGGGTGGTCAGGATGCCGGTCGGCTCGAGTGCGTTGGCGGTCTGCCAGGCGGCCATGGATTTGCGGGTGCCGGGGCCGAATGCGCCGTCGATGGCAGAGGTATAAAAGCCAAACCATTGCAGCGCGGTTTGCAGGGCCTGGCGGTCGGTTCGCGCAAGGGCTGCTTCGGCGCGGCGGGCCTCGGCGGGGGTTTCGTCGAGGATGACGGGTTCGGGCGCGGCGGGTTCTGCGACGATTTCGGGGGAGGTGGTGGCATCAGGCAGGGCAGGAGCGTCTGGCAGGGCGGTTTCTTCGACAGGGGCAACGGTGACGCCGGTCACGTCGGGTGCTGTTGCGGCCCCGACTGGCCAGAATTGCTGTTTGAAGGCGCGGCCATCGGCGATCAGGCTATCGCCCGGAATTAGCCGTTCGCGTTTCAGTTCCAACAGTTTCTCTGCCCCGCCGTCGCGGGAATAGGGGCCAAGTGCTATCGCATACCAGCCCGAGCCAAGCTGAAAGCCCGCCACATTGGGAAATACCCCGGTATAGGCGCGGGCGCGTTCCTGCGCCTCGGCCAAGGTCGGTTGGGCCTCGATCTGTAGCCAGATTTTTTCTTGCGCTTGCGCTTGTGCGCCAAAAACCAGCGTCATCATCAGGCCGAAAAGGAAAACCGCATACTTCATTGTCGTCTTCAACCCCGTCGTTAAGCCTTCATCGCGCTGTCATAGACACATCGCAAATCTGTAATTTGGCGAACCTAGCAGAGCAATCGGCGGATGCACGTCGAATCTGGCACATCAGACGGTCGCCCTGCATTGACCCTTTGCCGCCTTCTGCCTATGGAGAAGGCGCTTTTCAAGAGGTTCCGCATGTCAGGCTTGCCCACCACCGCGCCGCGCAGCTTTCAGGAAATAATCCTGCGGTTGATGACCTATTGGGGCGCACAAGGCTGCGCCGTTTTGCAGCCCTATGACATGGAAGTGGGGGCGGGGACTTTTCACCCGGCAACCACGCTGCGGGCCTTGGGGTCAAAGCCCTGGGCTGCGGCCTATGTGCAGCCGTCGCGCCGCCCCACCGATGGGCGCTATGGCGAGAACCCGAACCGCTTGCAGCATTACTATCAGTATCAGGTGTTGATAAAGCCGTCGCCGCCGAACCTGCAAGATCTGTATCTGGGGTCTTTGGCGGCCATCGGCATTGATGCGGCGCTGCATGATATCCGGTTTGTCGAGGACGACTGGGAAAGCCCGACCCTGGGCGCCTGGGGCCTTGGCTGGGAAATCTGGTGTGACGGGATGGAAGTCAGCCAGTTCACCTATTTCCAGCAGGTTGGCGGCCATGATTGCAGGCCTGTTTCGGGCGAGCTTACCTATGGCCTGGAACGTCTGGCGATGTATGTGCTGGGGGTGGACCATGTGATGGACATGCCGTTCAACGACCCGTCTTCGCCTATCCCCTTGAAGTATGGCGATGTTTTCCGCCAGACCGAGCAGGAATACAGCCGCTGGAACTTTGATCAGGCCGATACCGGCATGTTGCTTGCGCATTTCGTTGATGCCGAGGCAGAGTGTGACCGGATTTTGACCGCGCCCTTGGAAGACAAGGCGGGGCGGGCGATTGTGATGGCGCATCCGGCCTATGATCAGTGCATCAAAGCCAGCCATTTGTTCAACCTTCTGGACGCGCGCGGGGTGATTTCGGTCACCGAACGGCAGGCCTATATTGGCCGGGTGCGCGCGCTTGCCAAACGCTGTGCCGATGCGTTTCGGGAAACCGAGGCGGGCCGCGATGCAGACACGGCGGGGGTGGGCGCGTGAATGGCAAGATTGTTGGGGGTTTCATCGTGCTGAGTGGATTGGTTGCCGGAATTGCCATGTACTGGTTGCAGGTTTACGCGTTCTACGAGCCGGTAAAGTTCGAGCCGGGCGCGGAAATTCGTTTGACGCCGATCATTGGCGAGGTGCCGGAAGTGATTTTGGCCGATAACGTGCAAGGCATTGATGCGACCTCTTCGCCGTTGCGGTTTCGCGCCTGTTTCACCACGCCGTTGAGCCAGGCGATGTTGACGGAAACCTACCGGGTGTACGAAACGGCGGTGCCGTTGGTGGCGCCGGGGTGGTTTGACTGTTTCGATGCCACCAAAATCGGCGAAGCGCTGGAGCGTGGCGATGCGATTGCGTTCTTGTCCGAGCCGAATATTTCCCCCGGTATTGACCGGGTGGTTGCGGTTTTCCCCGATGGTCAGGCCTTTGCCTGGCATCAGCTGAATGAGCCTGCGGAGTAAGCGATGCCAGATCTGTTGATTGAACTGTTCTCTGAGGAAATTCCGGCGCGGATGCAGGCGCGGGCGCGCGATGATCTGCGCAAAATGGTGACCGACGGCTTGGTGGAGGCGGGGCTTACCTATGCCGGGGCGGCCGCGTTTTCGACGCCGCGCCGTCTGGTTCTGTCGATCGAGGGGCTGACAGCACAAAGCCGGGCTGTGCGCGAAGAGCGCAAGGGGCCGAAATCGGATGCACCCGAGGCGGCGCTGGAGGGGTTTTTACGCTCGACCGGCCTGCGCCGCGATCAGCTGGAATTGCGCGACGACAAAAAGGGGCAGGTGTGGTTTGCCGTTGTTGAAAAGCCCGGACGCGCGGCTGCGGAAATTATTGCCGAGGTTCTGGAAACGGTGATCCGCGGATTCCCATGGCCAAAATCCATGCGTTGGGGCACGGGCGCGTTGCGTTGGGTGCGGCCTTTGCACTCGATCCTGTGCGTGTTGAGTGATGAGGGCGGCTCGGCGGTGGTGCCGGTGGTGGTGGATCATCTGGTGGCGGGCAATACCACGCAAGGCCACCGTTTCATGGCGCCGGAGCGGTTTGCGGTCGCGTCATTTCAGGATTACGCGGCGAAACTGAAGCGGGCGTTTGTGGTGCTGAATGCAGCCGAGCGTGAGGCGGCGATTTGGCATGATGCGACGACGCAGGCCTTTGCCCAAGGGCTGGAGGTGGTGCCGGACGCCGGGCTGTTGGCCGAAGTGGCGGGGCTGGTGGAATGGCCCGTGGTGCTGATGGGGGCGATTGGGAGTGCGTTTCTGGAGTTGCCTGCCGAGGTGCTGCAAACCTCGATGCGCGAACATCAGAAGTTTTTCTCGGTGAAGAACCCGCGTTCGGGCCGGATTGAGGGGTTTGTCACCGTGGCCAACCGCGAGACGGCGGACCATGGCGCGACGATCATTGCCGGGAATTTGAAGGTGTTGTCGGCGCGGCTGTCGGATGCAAAGTTCTTTTGGGAGAATGACTTGCGCACGGTGGCGCAGGTTGGGATGGAGGGGATGGCGGCTGGTTTGGCGTCTGTGACCTTCCATAACAAGCTGGGCTCGCAGGCTGACCGGATTTTGCGGATCGAGGCCTTGGCGCGCGAAATCGCACCGCTTGTGGGGGCCTCGCCCGATCTGGCAGCCGAGGCGGCGCGGGTTGCGAAGGCCGATCTGCAATCGGCGATGGTGGGGGAATTCCCCGAGTTGCAGGGGATCATGGGCGGCTATTACGCGCGGGCGGCGGGCCTGCCCGAGGCGGTGGCTGCGGCCTGCAAGGGGCATTACTCGCCGTTGGGGCCAACCGATGAGGTGCCAAGTGATCCGGTGTCGGTGGCGGTGGCTTTGGCCGATAAGATTGATACGCTGACCGGGTTTTGGGCGATTGACGAGAAACCTACCGGGTCGAAAGACCCCTATGCGCTGCGGCTGGCGGCGTTGGGGGTTATTCGGTTGGTGTTGGGGAATGGGGCTTCAATCAGTTTGCTTTCGATTTTGAAAGAACACCTCGCCCCACTCATGGA
>JBAVTI010000050.1:0-9313 GCA_049696055.1 Paracoccaceae bacterium
GTGTGGCGCGGGTTGATGGGGACGCTGGCGATGGGGCTGGGGTTTGCCGGGCTTGGCCTGTTGCCGCTGCCCGAGGTGACGGCGATTGGCTATGCAGCCCCTTTGTTGACGGTTATCTTTGCCGCGATGTTTCTGGGCGAGGAAGTGCGGGCGTTTCGGATCTCGGCGGTCGTCTTGGGCATGGTGGGGGTGTTGATCGTGCTGTCGCCGCGGCTGACGGTGGTGTCGGGTCAGGCGATGGACCACGCACAATCTCTGGGGGCGATGATGGTGCTGGGGGGGGCGGTGTTCGCGGCCTTGGCGCAGGTTTTCGTGCGCAAACTGGTGGTGGCGGAAAAGACCTCGGTGATCGTGTTCTATTTCTCGCTGACAGCGTCGGTTCTGTCGCTGGCGACGTTGCCGTTTGGCTGGGTTATCCCAACCCCGACCGAGGCCGGGTTGTTGGTGGCTGCGGGATTGTTGGGCGGGGTGGGGCAGGTTTTGTTGACCAGCAGCTACCGCGAGGCGGATGCGTCGGTGGTGGCGCCGTTCGAGTATGCGTCGATGATCTTTGCGCTGGTGATCGGTTATGCGGTGTTTGATGAGGTGCCAAGTCTGACGATGATCGCCGGGGCGGCGCTGGTGGTTTCGGCGGGGATACTGATCATCTGGCGCGAGCATAAACTGGGGCTGGAACGGGCGAAACAGCGAAAGGCGATGACGCCGCAGGGGTGATTTCGCGCCGCATAACACTGTGTTACGAATCGTCATGCCATTGATTTTGCGGTATTTTCCGTTTATTGTTAGGAAAATATTAAGGTTTTCACTTTGGCCTGCGCCGGCCAAAAATAGACAGGGGCGGGAATGCCCCGCCCCTGCATAAATCCTGTGGCGACGGCGGGGCTTAGACCGCCTCGACAACCCCTTCGGGCAGCTTTGCCCCGGTCATGAAGGCCACGGCATCCGACATCGAGTAGGCTTTGGGATCAATCACGCACAGCCGCCGCCCAAGACGGTGGATGTGGATGCGGTCGGCCACTTCGAACACATGCGGCATGTTGTGGCTGATCAGGATGATCGGAATGCCGCGCGCACGCACGTCGCGGATCAGCTCCAGCACCCGGCGGCTTTCCTTGACGCCCAAGGCGGCGGTCGGCTCGTCCAGAATAACCACCTTCGAGCCGAACGCCGCAGCGCGGGCCACGGCAACCCCCTGACGCTGGCCACCCGACAGCGATTCCACTGCCTGATTGATGTTCTGGATCGTCATCAGCCCCAGTTCGGACAGCTTGTCACGCGCGAACTTTTCCATCCCGGCGCGGTCCATCTTGCGAAAGATCGACCCCATGATCCCCGGACTGCGCCATTCCCGGCCCAGAAACATATTGTCGGCAATCGACAGGGCGGGCGACAGGGCAAGGTTTTGATACACCGTCTCGATACCCAAATTGCGGGCATCTTGCGGGGATTTGAAATGCACGGTCTGGCCATCCAGCGTGATCTCGCCGTGGTCTGGGGTAACGGCACCGGCAATCGCCTTGATCAAGGTTGATTTGCCCGCACCGTTATCGCCGATCACTGCGGTAATCTCGCCCGGATAAAGATCGAAATCCGCGCCGTTCATCGCCACAACGGTGCCGTAGCGTTTCATCAGGCCGCGTGCCGTCAGAATGGGTTTTACATCACTCATTGCGAAGCCCTCCGCAGCCATTGATCCAATGCAACAGCGATGATCACAAGGTTCCCTGCCGCAAACATTTGCCAGTAGTCATCCACCCCCGCAAGCGACAGGCCGGTGTTGAACACACCCACAATCATCGCCCCCAGAACCGAGCCCACGATAGAGCCGCGCCCGCCGAACAACGACGTGCCGCCGATCACCACGGCGGTGATAGACCCAAGGTTGACCGTATCGAACGACACCGGCGATACCGAGCCTACCCGGCCGATCGCCACCCAGGCGGCAAATCCACAGATCAGCCCGGCCACGGCATAAACCGATACCAGCGTCCGGTTTGTCCGGATCCCCGACAGCATGGCCGCATCCGGATCATCGCCAATCGCATGAACGTGGCGGCCCCACGCCGTTTGGGTAAGCGCGTACCAAACAATCGCCGCCAGCACGATCAACGATACCGAGCCATAGGTAAGTTTGAACGCGCCAATCTGGATCGCCTCGCCAAACCACAAAAGGCTGGGGGCTTTTTCGGTGATATCGACGTTTCGGATTGATTCCGACCCGGAATACCAAAGCTTTAGCGCCGTAAACACCGACAAGGTGCCAAGCGTCACAATGAAGGGTGGCAATTTCACAAAGGCGACCAACACCCCGTTGATCCAGCCCATTGCGGCCCCGGTAAACATGCCCACAGCAATCGCTATTGGCATGGGAAGGCCAAGGTTAACTGCCAGATTGCCCATCACCAGCGACGACACCACAAGGATCGCCCCAACCGACAGGTCAATCCCCGCCGTCAGAATCACCAGGGTTTGGGCAATGGCAACCAGCCCGGTTACGGTGACTTGCTGCAGCACGGTCGACAGCGCGCCTGCCCCCAGAAACCGCGGGGCAATGATGCCAAACGCGATGACGCTTAGGATCAGAACCAGCGCCGGAATGGTGGTTGGATAGGCCCGCAGGAATGACCGCGCGATATGGGTCAGCGTCTTGTCATCCTTTGCAAAACTGGCGACGGTTTTATCCGCTTCGGCCAGCTTGGCCTCGAAATCTGAAATGGTCTTTGTTGGTGCCCCTTGGTCGCTCATCGCGTCAACCGCCCCCTCGATGACAATGAATGGCGCGTCCACGCGCCGGATACACAAAGGGCGACTGTAACGTCGCCCTTTGCATAATCAAGTTATCCGTAAAAGCGGATCAGCCCCAGCAAAGCTCGGTGCCTTTGGTGCTGTCGATCGACGGCACGCCTTCGACGGGCTTGTCGGTGACCAGATTTACACCAGTGTTGAAGAAGGTCAGACCTTCGGAGGCAACGGGCTTGGTGCCGTCTTTTGCGAAAGCTGCAATCGCGTCGATGCCCAAAGCGGCCATCTTCAGCGGGTATTGCTGCGAGGTTGCCCCAATCACGCCGGACTTGACCGAAGCGATACCTGGGCAACCACCGTCAACCGACACCACCAACACGCCGGTTTTGCCGGCTTTGGTCAGGGCCTGGAACGCGCCTTCTGCTGCCGGCTCGTTGATCGTGTAAACCACGTTCATGTCCGGGTTTTTGGCCAGCAGGTTCTCTACGCTGGTCACGCCGCCTTCCGGGTTTGCACCCGACGATTCGTGGCCGATCACGCGGGGGTCGGTTTCCGAACCCATGACTTTCAGATCAGGCACTTCGATGCCGAAACCAACCAGGAAACCGGTGTCGCGGGCGACGTCGACCGAGATGTTGTCCTTGTTGATGTCAAGCATGCCGATTTTGGCATTGGCAACTTCAGCGCCAAGCGTGGCAGCAGCCCACTTGCCGATCAGCAAACCCGCTTCGAAGTTGTCGGTCGCAAAGGTCATGTCCTGTGCTTCGGCATCTGCCAGCGGGGTATCAAGGGCGATGACCAGAATGCCAGCCGCGCGGGCAGCTTTCAGCGCCGGGCCAACCGAGTCGTTGGACGCGGTGATCAGGATGCCTTTGGCGCCAGCGGCAACGCAGTTTTCAATCGCGGTGATCTGCGGTGCAGCATCGCCATCTTTCTCGCCTGCGAAGGCCTGGAAATCCATGCCAGCGGCGGTCGCAGCAGCTTCTGCGCCTTCCTTCATCTTGACGAAGAACGGGTTGGTGTTGTTTTTGGTGATCAGGCACGCCAGATCAGCAGCCGAAGCCGAACCTGCCATCAACGCCAAAGCGGCAGCGCCCAGCAGAGCGGTGGTTTTGAATTTCATCGTGTAGTCCTCCCAAGGAATAAGGGGTTGCCCCCCATTGTCGAAACTCTTCCGCAGCCATAGTCTTTGCCGCGACACCGCTAAAAAGCCTGATTCCCTGTCTCACGTCAAGATAATTAAATCACTCTGATTTATTATTGACAGGAATCCGATTTCCCTCTCTGAATGGCGTTTAAATCCGGGGAACCGGAGCAGGGGGAATGGCGTGCGACAGGCATTGGATACAGCACCGGAACGCCTGGCTCAGGATGCGACCGGGCTGCGGGGATCGAATCAATCGGGGATGCGGGCGCATAACGAGCGGCTGGTGCTGACGCTGGTGCGCAGTCAGGGGGCGCTGGCGAAATCGGATATTGCGCGCATTACCGGGCTGTCGGCGCAGACGGTGTCGGTGATCATGCGGGCGTTGGAAAACGACGGGCTGTTGGTGCGCGGGGAGCCGATCCGGGGGCGGATTGGCCAGCCGTCGGTGCCGATGTCGCTTGCCGCAGATGGCGCGTTCTTTCTGGGGATGAAGATCGGGCGGCGGTCGGTGGATCTGACGTTGATCGACTTTTTGGGCGGCGTGCGTGCGACGGTGCGGCAGGTTTACCGCTATCCGACGCCCGGTGCCGTGGTGGCCTTTGCCAAACAGGCCTTGCCCGAAATCATTGGCAAACTTGCCCCAGATTTGCGCGACCGCATTGGCGGCATGGGCATCGCCATGCCGTTTCAGCTGTGGAACTGGGTGCAGTATATCGGCGCGCCGCAGGCGGAAATGGACGAGTGGCGCGACCGTGATATTCAGGCCGAAATCGCCGAAATCGCGGGCATGCCGGTTTATGTGCAAAACGATGCCACCGCCGCGTGTGGCGCGGAACTGGTGTTTGGCACTGGCGAGCGGCCAAAGGATTTTCTGTATTTCTACTTTGGCTATTTCATTGGTGGCGGGCTGGTGCTGAACGGTCAGTTGTTCAATGGCCGCACCGGCAATGCGGGCGGTGTCGGGCCGATGCCGGTGCCGGGGCCAGATGGCCGGATGCGCCGTCTGCTGACCGTGGCCTCGATGTCTACCCTTGCCGCCGCGATGGAGGCGGCGGGCGAGCCGTCCGATCATCTGTGGCAATCCCCCGATCATTGGCAGGTCTCGGAACCGATTTTGACCAAGTGGATCCTTGAGGCAGCCGAAGGTCTGGCCTCGGCCACGCTGTCTGCTGCCACCCTGATCGAGATTGATGCCGTGCTGATTGATGGCTGGATGCCAACGTCGGTGCGCGCCGAGATCACCCGCCAGACCGAGCTGGCGCTACACCGGCTTGACCTTGCCGGGGTGACGCCGCCGATGATCCGCGAGGGCACCGTGGGCGCGCAGGCCCGCTCGCTTGGGGCGGCGGCAATTCCGCTGTCACAACGCTATTTGATCGACCAGAACGCCCTGCGCAAAGACCCGTAACCGGGCAGGTAATGGGGTGATGGGAGCGATTGGCACGGCGAAAGTCTTGACCTTTCGGGGACATTGCCCATATCGGTAAGACACTTACGCCCCGACGCCTCCGCCGGTTCCGGACCCGGCTCGCCCCGCCCTGACCGGCGCTGACAGAACGGAACGCCTGACGTATGTCGCTTGCCCTGATTGCTGCCTTGCCATTTCTTGGCGCGCTGCTGCCCGGCCTGATGATCCGCTTTGGCCGCAATGCCTGTGCCGGGGTTGCGGGCGTGGTGACTGCCTTGGCGCTGCTATTGGTGCTGCGGCATGCCCCTGCCGTGGTGCGTGGCGATCTGGTGCAGACCCGTATCGAGTGGCTTCCCAGCCTTGGGTTGAACGCCAATTTCATGCTGGACGGTCTGGGGCTGCTGTTTGCGCTGCTGATCCTTGGCATCGGCCTTTTGATCATCCTTTACGCCCGGTTCTACCTTGCGGCAGCCGACCCGATGGGGCAGTTTTACACCTACCTTTTGCTGTTCCAGGGTGCGATGCTGGGCATCGTTCTGTCTGACAACATCCTGCTTTTGCTGGTGTTCTGGGAGCTTACAAGCCTAAGCTCGTTCCTGTTGATCGGCTATTGGAAGCACCTGCCCGCCGGGCGCCAAGGCGCGCGGATGGCACTGGCGGTGACGGGTGCGGGCGGGCTTGCCATGATCGGCGGCATGTTGATTTTGGGCGATATTGCCGGGTCGTATGATCTGTCAGTGATCCTGACTGCGCGCGCGGCGATCCAGTCTTCGCCGTGGTATCTGCCCGCGCTGATCCTGATTTTGCTGGGTGCGTTTACCAAATCGGCGCAGTTTCCGTTTCATTTCTGGTTGCCGCACGCGATGGCCGCCCCGACCCCGGTGTCGGCCTATCTGCATTCGGCAACCATGGTGAAGGCGGGGTTGTTCCTGATGGCGCGGCTGTGGCCGGTGTTGGCAGGCACCCCCGAGTGGTTTTATATCGTAGCGACCACGGGCCTGTTTACCATGGTGATGGCGGCGGTGATTGCCCTGTTCAAGGATGATCTGAAGGCGGTGCTTGCCTATTCCACCGTGTCGCATCTGGGCCTGATCACCATGCTTTTGGGCTTTGGCACCAAGGCGGCGGCGATTGCGGCGGTGTTTCATATCATCAACCACGCGACGTTCAAGGCGGCGCTGTTCATGGTGGCGGGGATCGTGGATCACGCCGCACATACCCGCGATATTTCGCGCCTTGGCGGGCTGCGGCGTCTGATGCCGATCAGCTTTGGTCTGGCCACATTGGCGGCGCTGTCGATGGCGGGCATTCCGCCATTGAACGGTTTTCTAAGCAAAGAGATGATGCTGGAGGAAGCGGCGCATGCGTCCTGGGCCACCCATCCCTGGATCATACCGGGGTTTGCCACCCTTGGGGCGCTGTTTTCCGTGGCCTATTCCTTGCGGCTGATTGCGCATGTGTTTTTGGGGCCAGAGCGGGCCGATTATCCCCATGCCCCGCATGACCCGGGCCTTGCGCTTTGGGCCGCACCTGCGGTTCTGGTGGGTCTGGTGATCGCCATTGGCGTGGTGCCGATGACGCTGGCGGCGGGGTTGGTGGATGCGGCGGCAGGGGCAGTTATCGGCACAACGGTTCAGGTGAAAATCGCGCATTGGCATGGTTGGGGCAGCCCGGCGCTGTGGCTTTCTGCGGTGGCGGTTGGTGGCGGTGTCGTTTTGCTGGGCCTGCATCCGGGATTGAACCGGCTTTGGCACGCGGCCCCCCTGCCCGACGCGAAAGCGATGTTTGATGCGGCGATGCGGGCGCTGACCGGCTTTGCGCGCAGGATCACCGATAGACTGCATGACGGGGCGCTGACGCGGTATCTGGCGATTGCGGTGGTGGCCCTTGTGGCGGCAGGGGTTTACGCGTTTCAGACCGGGTTGCATCTGCCCGGCACCCGCACGGCAACCCCGGTTGCAATGGTGCCCGTGATCGGCTGGGCGATTTTGGTGATAGCGACCATCGCCCTTGGGGTGACGCACCGCAACCGATTGCTTTCCTTGGTATTCCTTGGCGTAATCGGGTTGATGATCTCGGTCGGGTTTGCTTATTTTTCCGCGCCGGATCTGGCGTTGACCCAGATCAGCGTCGAGGTGGCGACGGTGATTTTGCTGTTGTTGGCGTTGAACTTTCTGCCCAAAACCTCGCCCGTGGAAAGCACCGCCCGCCGTCGCGCGGCCCATGTGGTGCTTGCAGGGGCGGCGGGTCTGGCGGTGGCGGCGTTAAGTTACGCGCTGATGCTGCGGGATTTCGGCTTTGCCTCGATTGCCGGGTATCACCTTGCCAATGCCAAGACCGGGGGCGGCGGCACCAATGTGGTGAACGTCATTTTGGTGGATTTTCGCGGCTATGACACCTTTGGCGAAATATCGGTGCTGGGCATTGCGGCCTTGGTGATCTTTGCGCTGACCGATGGTTTGTTGCGGGGGGGGCCGGCGAATGATCGGTTGCTGGCATGGCCGAAGGAGGCCGAAGCGGGCGACCGGCATCCGATGATGTTGGTGGTGCTGACGCGGATGTTGTTGCCGATTGTGCTGATGGTGGGGGTGTTTATCCTGCTGCGCGGGCACAATCTGCCGGGGGGTGGTTTCATCGCCGGGCTGGTGGTCGCGATTGGGCTGATCATGCAATACATGGCGTCGGGGTTCGCGTGGACTGCGGCGCGCAAGCGGGTGAATTATCATGCCCTGATCGGGGCGGGCGTGCTGATTGCCGCCGCTACGGGCATCGGGTCTTGGGTATTCGGGCGGCCTTTCATGACCTCGAGCTATGGCTATGTGCATCTGCCGCCTCTGGAGGAATTCGAGTTGGCAACTGCCGCACTGTTCGATCTGGGGGTGTTTCTGACGGTGCTGGGTGCGGTGATGTTGGCCCTGGCGTCGATCAGCCGGATCGCGGTGCGCGCGGGCGAAGCGGTGCCGACGCAGCCGTTTGATGTGCGCCCGGATCAGAGGGATACCTAGATGGAAGCGCTGATCGCATCGGCCATTGGTATCATGACGGCGGCGGGGGTTTACCTGATCGTGCAACGGCGCACGTTTACGGTGATCATCGGGCTGGCGATGCTGTCTTATGCGGTGAATGCGTTCATCTTTGTCAGTGGCCGATTGGCGGTGAACCAGCCGCCGATCCTTGCCGTGGGTGCTGCGGGATATGCCGATCCGTTGACACAAGCGCTGGTGCTGACGGCGATTGTGATCTCGTTTGGCATGACGGCGGTGATCGTGATGCTGGCGCTGGGGGCCTATCTTAACTCTGGCAATGACGCGATTGATACGGATGCAGACGGTGGTGCCGAATGAGCCATTGGATCATTGCGCCCGTTGTGCTGCCCGCGGTGATCGGCGCGATGCTGGTGATGCTGATGCAGAGGGATATGCGGTTTCAGCGGGCGGTTGGGCTGGCAACAACGGCGGCGCTGGTGGCGGTTGCCGGGGTGCTGCTGTGGGCGGCGGACACCCGGCCGCCCGAGGTTTATTTGCTTGGCAACTGGCCCGCGCCATTTGGCATTGTGCTGGTGCTGGACAGACTTTCGGCGCTGATGCTGGTGCTGACATCGGTGTTGGCGCTGGCGGTGCAGACCTACGGCGCAGCCACCGGATGGGACGCGCGGGGGCGGCATTTCCATGCCTTGTTTCTGTTTCAGCTGATGGGGTTGAACGGCGCGTTTCTGACCGGCGACGCGTTCAATCTGTTTGTGTTCTTTGAGGTGTTGCTGATCGCAAGTTACGGGTTGATGATCCACGGCGGCGGGCAGGACCGGCTGCGCGCGGGCGTGCAATATGTGGCCTATAACCTTGTCGGCTCGACCCTGTTTTTGTTGGCGCTGGCCACGATTTATGGCGTGACCGGCACGTTGAACATGGCCGATCTGGCAGGCAAGGTGGCGGCCCTGCCGGCGGGGGATGCCGCATTGATCCGGGTGGCGGCGGTGTTGCTGGTGCTGGTATTTGCGATCAAGGGCGCGTTGGTGC
>JBAVTI010000051.1:0-7827 GCA_049696055.1 Paracoccaceae bacterium
GCCGGTGACGATCAGCATCAGGTTGCCGCGCGGCACATCAAGTGCTTGTTCGGCGGGACCCAGGGGCGGAAAATCGGTTAACACCCCGGCTTCTTGCGCCGCCTTGACCATACGCTGCATTGCGCGGCCAAGTAGGCAGACCGACCGGTTGGCGGCGCGCGCGGCCTCGGCCAGAGTTTTCAGGCGGGCGACGTTCGAGGCAAAGGTGGTGGCCACAACCATGCCGCGCGAAGATTTGATCAGATCGCGGATCGGCTCGCGGATCGAGCTTTCGGAACGGCCGGGGTGCAGCGAAAACACATTGGTGCTGTCGCACATCAGGGCTTTGACCGGGCGTTCCGCGGCGATGGCGGCATATACCGCCGGATCCCACGCCTCGCCCACCACTGGGGTTTCATCAAGTTTGAAGTCGCCCGAATGGACGATGCGGCCCGCAGGTGTGTCGATGATCAGCGCCGAGCTTTCGGGAACCGAATGCGCCATCGGCACATATTGCACCTTGAACGGGCCAGCCTCGATCACGTCGGGGCGGGCTGCGATGGTGGTGATCGCGTCGCGCGGATGGCCATATTCTTCGAATTTCAGACGGCCAATGGTGGCGGTAAAGCGGCGGGCATAGATTTTCGATTTCAGCTGCGGCCACAAATGGCCAAGTGCGCCGATGTGGTCTTCATGGGCGTGGGTAATGAAAATAGCCTCGATCCGGTCTTTGCGGGCGATCAGCCACGAAATATCGGGCAAGATCAGATCGACACCGGGTGTGGTGTCCATATCGGGGAAAGTCACCCCAAGATCGACCACGATCAGGCGTTCCTTGTCTTCGGGACCATAGCCGTAGACATAACAATTCATCCCGATCTCCCCCGCGCCACCGAGGGGAAGATAGATCAGACGATTTTTAGACATAGATTTTCCAGTTCCTTTTGCGTCATTTACGGACGGCAGTATTTTCCGCCTTCAAGCGGCATTCAGTTGGCTGATGAGCACGAGACCATGCATGGTCAGATCATCCTCGACAGCGTCAAATAGGTCGGTTCCCTGTTGGAACAACGGGGCGAGCCCCCCGGTGGCAATGACTTTCATCGGGCGATCACGCTCCAGTCGGATTTGGCGCACGATGCCTGTCACAAGGCCAATGTAGCCCCAATACACGCCCGACTGCATACAGGCCACCGTATTCGTGCCGATGGCAAATTGCGGGCGGGCGACGTCGATATGAGGTAGGGCGGCGGCGGCCATATGCAAGGCCTCGAGCGACAGATTGACACCGGGGGCGATGACCCCGCCGATATAAGCGCCGTCGGTATCAACCACGTCAAAGGTGGTGGCGGTGCCAAAATCAACCACGATCAGATCGCCGCCGTGGCGGTCAAACCCGGCGACGGTGTTCACCAGACGGTCGGGGCCGACGGTGGTGCCCTGGTCGACGCGCGGCGGCGTGGGCAGGCGGCATTCGGGTTTGCCGACCACAAGGGGGCGGCAATCAAAGTAGCGGTTGCACAGCACCCGCAGGTTGAAGACCACGCGCGGCACGGTGCTTGAGATGATGGCTTGGGTAATATGCGCCTCGGTTTTGGTCAGCATCAGCAGGCTGGAGAACCAGACGAAATATTCATCCGCCGTGCGTTTGTGATCGGTGGCAATGCGCCAGGTGGCAAGGAATTTGGTGCCATTCCAGATGGAAAACACGGTGTTGGTGTTGCCGCAGTCGATGGCCAGAAGCATGGGTGCCCCCTGTTAAAAGAAAACTTCGGCGGCGGGGATTGCCACGCGCCCCTCAGAAGTGTGCAGCACCAGCGCCCCGGTTGGGTCGATGGTCTCAAAGGTGCCATAGCGGGTTTGGCTGCCGGTGCGCGCCCGGATCGGCTCGCCCAGTCGGGCGGCATGGGCCAGCCATTCGTGGCGCAGCGGGGCAAAGCCCTGAGTGGTGAAGATATGTTCCCAATGGGCGTACGCCGGGGCCAGGCTGTTGAGGAAGGTTTCGGGGGTGATGCGCAGCCCGGTTTCCGCCAACAGGTTGACCGGGGCAACGGCGCCCTCCTCGACTTGCGAAAGATCCGGCGAGGCGATCAGGTTTACACCAAAGCCGATGACCAATTGGCCGATGCGGGTACCCTGCCCGCTGGACTCGAGCAATATCCCCGCCAGTTTGCCGCCATTCAGCAGCACATCGTTCGGCCATTTCAGCGCAAAGGACTGCGGCAGGTTGGTCAGCGCCACGCAGGCGTCACGCAGCGCAAGCGCGGCGGCGAAGGAACGCAGGGCAACCTGTTCGGGCGGCTCTTGGGGCTGCAAAACGTGGCTGGCGTAGAAATTGCCACGCGGGCTGGACCACGGTCTGCCACGCCGGCCTTTGCCTGCGGTTTGCGTCGCCGCCAGCACCCATGCCGGAGCTTGCAGGTCTGCTGCATAGGCATTGGTGCTGTCGACAGCATCAAGGATGTGGCGGGCCACACCCAGAGGCCAGTTTGGGTTAACGGACAAGTGCTTCGGCGGCGACGGCGGCAATAGGGTCGATGCCGAACAGATTGACGATGCCCAAAACCATGATCAGGGCCGCCCCCATCAGCATGACCCATTGCACCGGCACCATCCGCGATTCGACGCCCTCGGTGGGTTTGCCGAAATACATGTAGAACACGATGCGCAGGTAGTAGAACGCGCCGATCACCGAGGCCACAGCCCCCGCCAGGGCAAGCCACGTCATGCCGCCATCAACGGCGGCTTTCAGGACATAGAATTTCCCGAAGAACCCCACCATCGGCGGCACGCCCGCAAGGCTGAACAGCAAGACCAGCATGGCCAGCGCTTTCAGCGGCTCTTTCTTCGACAGCATGTTCATGGCGTCGATGCTTGTGACGGGTTGGCCGTCACGCTCCATTGACAGAATGAAGGCGAAGGTGCCGACGTTCATGGTGACGTAAATCGCCATGTACACCAGCATCGCCTGCACGCCGCCTGCAGTGCCTGCGGCGAGGCCCATCAGCGCAAAGCCCATGTGGGCGATTGAGGAATAGGCCATCAGGCGTTTGATGTCTTTTTGGCCGATGGCGGCGATGGCACCAAGGAACATCGAGATCACCGCAAGGGCGGCGATAACCTGCCCCCATTGACCGGGGATCGCACCGAACGCGTCAAACACCAGACGCGCGATCAGGCCCATGGCGGCGACCTTGGGGGCGGTGGCGAAAAAGGCGGTGACCGGGGTGGGGGAACCCTCATAGACGTCGGGGGTCCACATGTGGAACGGTGCAGCCGAGACTTTGAACGCAAGGCCCGAAAGCATGAACACAAGGCCGAACAGCAGGCCCAGTGGCACGCCTTCAGCCACGCCGGACAGGATGCCCGAGAACAGTGTGGTGCCGGCAAAACCGTAAACCAAGGACGCGCCATACAGCAGCAGGCCCGAGGACAGCGCGCCAAGCACAAAGTATTTCAGGCCGGCTTCGGTGGATTTCGGGCTGTCACGGCGCAGGCTTGCCACGACGTAAAGCGCAAGGCTTTGCAATTCGAGGCCCATATAAAGCGACATCAGGTCGCCCGCCGACACCATCATCATCATGCCGACCACGGAAAGCGTGATCAGGATCGGGTATTCAAACCGCAATATCCCGCGACGCAGCATGTAATCCTGGCTCATCGCCAGCACGGCGGCAGCGGAAAGCAGGATGGTGATCTTGGCAAACCGCGCAAACGGATCGTCGTTGAACATGCCACCAAAGGCGGTGCGGGCGCCAGAGCCGTTCAGGCCGATCCAGATGGCGACAAGGGCGAACAACCCGGCAGTGGCCCAGGTGATCAGGCTTGCGCGGTCGTCTTTGCCGCCATAAGCGCCAAACAGCAGGGCTGCCATGGCGAACAGCGACAGGATCACTTCGGGAAGGACGGTTTGGAAATCGGCGGGGGTCATGGTTCGTCCCTCAATGCGTGGCGGCTTCGGCCACGTCGGCCAATTCGGCGACGGGCAGAGCAGCATGGTAGTCGGTCACAAGGGCAGTCACCGAGGGGCCAATGATATCGGTCACAAGGCTGGGGTAGATGCCCAAAAGCAGTGTCATCACCACCAGCGGTGCGAAAATCGCCCGCTCGCGGCCATCCATATCGGGGATGGTTTTCAGCGCCTCTTTGATCAGATCGCCAAACACCACGCGGCGGTAAAGCCACAGCGCATAGGACGCCGACAAGATCACCCCCGAGGTGGCGACGGCGGCAACCCAGGTATTCACCTGGAATATGCCCATCAGCGTCAGAAACTCACCGACGAACCCCGAGGTGCCGGGCAGGCCGACATTGGCCATGGTGAAGAACATGAAGATCAACGCGTAGGCAGGCATCCGCACCACAAGGCCGCCATAAGCGTCGATGTCGCGGGTGTGCATCCGGTCGTAAATCACGCCAACGCAGAGAAACAGCGCGCCCGAAATAAAGCCGTGGCTGATCATCTGGAAGATCGCGCCGTCAACGCCTTGTTGGTTGGCAGCAAAGATGCCCATGGTGACATAGCCCATGTGCGCGACCGAACTGTAGGCAATCAGCTTTTTCATGTCTTGCTGGGCCAGCGCCACGAGGCTGGTGTAGACGATGGCAATCACGCTCATCCACAACACCAAGGGTGTCAGCAGGTCGGCACCGATGGGGAACATCGGCAGCGAAAAGCGCAAGAAACCGTAGCCGCCCATTTTCAACAGGATCGCGGCCAGCACGACGGAACCCGCGGTGGGTGCCTGAACGTGGGCATCGGGCAGCCAGGTGTGCACCGGCCACATCGGCATTTTCACCGCAAAGCTGGCGAAGAACGCAAGGAACAGCAGGGTTTGCAAGCCGCCTACCACCTGAAAGCCCAGGATGGACAGGGTTTCATGGGCGAAGTCGTGCTTTAGCAACTGCACAATATCGGTAGTGCCAGCATCGACATACATCGCAATCATCGCAACCAGCATCAACACCGAGCCGAGGAAGGTATAGAGAAAGAATTTGAACGCCGCATAGATGCGCTCTTTGCCGCCCCAGATGCCGATGATCAGGAACATGGGGATCAGGCCTGCCTCGAAGAACAGGTAGAACAGCACCAGATCCAGCGCGCAGAACACGCCGAGCATCAGCGACTCCAGCATCAGGAAAGCGATCATGTATTCCTTGACGCGGGTCTCGACGCCCCAGCAGGCAGCAATGGTGATCGGCATCAGGAAGGTGGTCAGCATCACGAACAGCACCGAAATGCCATCGACGCCCATCTTGTATTTCAGGCCAAGGATCCATGCGTAATCCTCGACGAACTGCATCCCGGTGTTGGCCGGATCAAACCGGAACAGCACCAACAGCGAGACAAGGAAGGTGGCCGAAGTGGCCAGCAGGGCAAGCCATTTGGCGTTGCGCCCGGCAGCCGCATCATCGCCCCGCAGAAACAGTGCCAGAACGGCAGCGGCAACCAGCGGAATGAAGGTGATGATGGAAAGAACGTTTTCCATTAGTGTGCGCCCCCCGAGAGCGTCATCCAGGTGATCAGGGCAGCGATGCCCAAGACCATGGCGAATGCGTAGTGGAAGATATAGCCAGACTGCGCCCGACCGGCGAGGCGGGTCAGCATCGGGATAATGCCCAAGGCCACGCCGTTGATCGTGCCGTCGATGACGCGGCCATCACCCTTCTTCCACAAAAAGCCCCCCAGCCATTTTGCCGGGCGCACAAAGATCGCGTCATAAAGCTCGTCGAAGTACCATTTGTTCAGCAAGAACAGATAGAGCGGGCGTTGTTGCGCGGCCAGTTTGCCGGGCAGCGACGGGTTCAGGATGTAGAATTGCAGCGCCAGCGCGAGGCCCGCGAGCATCGCGATGAACGGCGACACCTTGACCCAGGTCGGGGCATTATGCGCCTCGTGGATCACATGATTGTCCGGGCCCATGTAGATGCCACCTTTGGGGGCAGCGGCGGGGGCTTCGGCGGTGTGGGCTTCGGTGGTAGCCACATCGTCGGCTACGGCGGGGGCCGTCTCGGTGGTGGTGGCCGTCTCGGTGGTAGCCGTTTCGGTGGTTGCGGCTTCGGCTTCGGTGGTGTGTTCAGCGGCGGCTTCCATGCCAAACCAGCTGCGCAGTTTCACCTCGTCACCAAAGAAATTGTTATACCACAGCATGCCCGAGAACACCGCCCCCAAGGCCAGAACACCCAGCGGGATCAGCATGGTTTTCGGGGATTCGTGCGCGTGATCATGGGTGTGATGGTCGCCGCGCGCGGTGCCAAAGAACGTCATGAACATCAAGCGCCAGCTGTAAAAGCTGGTCATGAAGGCGGCGAAAACCAGCAGCCAGAAGGCGTATTGGCTGCCGACCCAGGCGGATTCGATCACCGCGTCTTTCGACAGGAAACCGGCAAAGCCATAGTGGGTCAGCGGGATGCCGACACCGGTAATGGCAAGGGTGCCGATCAGCATCGCGGCAAAGGTGTAGGGGATCTTTTTGCGCAAGCCGCCGTAGTTACGCATGTCTTGCTCGTGGTGCATCGCGTTGATCACCGAACCTGCGCCAAGGAACAGCATGGCCTTGAAAAAGGCGTGGGTGAACAAATGGAACATCGCCACAGAATAGACGCCAACCCCTGCGGCCACGAACATGTAGCCCAGTTGCGAACAGGTCGAATAGGCGATCACGCGCTTGATGTCGTTTTGCACAAGGCCGACGGTGGCGGCGAAGAAGGCGGTGGTGGCACCGACGACGACGATCATGGTTTTCGCATCGGGGGCGTATTCGTAAAGCGGCGACATCCGGCAAACCAGAAACACCCCCGCCGTCACCATGGTTGCGGCGTGGATCAGCGCCGACACCGGGGTTGGGCCTTCCATCGCATCGGGCAGCCAGGTGTGCAGACCAAGCTGCGCCGATTTTCCCATCGCGCCGATGAACAGCAGCACGCCGATCAGGTTGGCGGCATTCCAGTCGCCCCACAGGAACGACAGATTGGTCTCGGCCAAGGTTGGGGCGGCGGCAAACACATCGTCGAAACGGATGCTGTCGGTCAGGAAAAACAGCGCGAAAATGCCAAGGGCAAAGCCGAAATCGCCCACCCGGTTGACCACGAACGCCTTGATCGCTGCGGCATTGGCGGACGGTTTTTTGTAGTAGAAACCAATCAGCAGGTAGGACGCGACGCCGACGCCTTCCCAGCCAAAGAACATCTGCACAAGATTATCCGAGGTCACCAGCATCAGCATGGTGAAGGTAAAGAACGAAAGGTAAGCAAAGAAGCGCGCCTTGTACGCCTCGCCCTGACCCCAGTTTTCGTCATGCGCCATGTAGCCAAAGCTGTAAAGGTGCACCAGTGCCGACACCGTATTGACCACCACCAGCATGATCGCGGTCAAGCGATCAAGGCGGATCGACCATTCGGTATCAAGGCTGCCAGATTGGATCCAGTTCATCAGGTGGATGTGCTGGGTCTCGCCGGTGGAGGACAAAAAGATGATCCAGCTAAGAGCCGCCGCCAGAAAGATCATGGCGGTGGTGATCACCTGACCTGCGAATTCGCCGATAAAGCGCCAGCCAAAGCCGCAAATCAGCGCGCCGATCAGCGGCGCAAAAAGAATGATCGTTGCCATGGGGTCAGCCCTTCATCACGTTGGCGTCTTCGACGTCGATGGTGCCACGGGTGCGGAAGAAGCTGACCAGAATGGCCAGACCAATCGCCGCCTCGGCCGCAGCCACCGTCAGCACGAACATGGTAAACACCTGCCCCACCAGATCGCCAGAATAGCTGGAGAAAGCGACAAGGTTGATGTTCACCGCCAGCAGCATCAACTCGATCGACATCAGGATGACGATGACGTTCTTCCGGTTC
>JBAVTI010000052.1:0-5478 GCA_049696055.1 Paracoccaceae bacterium
GGCGTGGCGTCGGGCCCGCGCAGATAGAACGGCGCCGGGCGCGGCTGTTCAGTGCCAACCCGACCCGCCGCCACCCGCGCAATCGCCACCGCAAGGGCCTGCTGTGGCACCAGCACCACGCCTTGCGTCATCTCTGCCACCGCCTCTGCCGCCGACCCGATCAGCGCCATCGCCCCCAGATCCGCCATGTCGGCAATCGCCGCAAGCCGCGCCTGATCCGTCCCCACAACCGGGAATCCCTGCACATAAATCTCGCCACGCCGCGCGTCCTCGACCACCATGAATGGCCGCTCAAGCCCCTGCGCAAGCGCGTCAAACCGCGATACCCCGATCGCCGGAACCCCAAGCCCAAGCGCAAGCCCGCGCGCCGCCGAAACCCCGATCCGCACCCCGGTAAAGTTGCCGGGGCCAACACCTACCGCCACCGCCACCAGATCGCGATAGCCGATGCCGCCTTCGGCCAATACCTCGGCCAACAGGAACATCAGCCGCTCGGCCTGACCCTTTTCCATGGGCTCCAGCCGCTCGGCAATCACCTCTCCGTCGCATAACAAAGCGGCCGCGCAATGCGCGGCCGATGTATCGAACGCCAGAAGATAGGTCTTAGGCAGCAACGGGCCGCACCTCAAGCACTTCGGGGATATAGTGCCGCAGCAGGTTTTCGATCCCCATCTTCAAGGTCAGGGTCGATGACGGACACCCGGCACAGGCCCCCTTCATATGCAGATAGACAATGCCACGATCAAAGCCATGGAACGTGATGTCGCCGCCATCCTGCGCCACGGCAGGCCGCACCCGCGTATCCAGCAACTCTTTGATCTGGCGCACAATATCGCCATCCTCGCCGGTATGTTCCGCATGGCCAGACGCCGCCTGCTCGCCGATCATCACGGCGGCACCCGATTGGTAATGCTCCATGATCGCGCCCAGAATGGCGGGCTTGATATGCTCCCATGCCACGGCATCCACCTTGGTCACCGTGACAAAATCATTGCCAAAGAACACGCCCGACACCCCGTCCACCGCGAACACCCGGCGCGCCAGCGGCGATTTCTCTGCCGCCTCAAGGCTCGGAAAATCGGCCGTCCCCATTTCCAGCACGGTCTGACCGGGCAGGAATTTCAGCGTGGCGGGGTTCGGCGTGGATTCGGTCTGGATGAACATGGCTATCTCCAACGGTTATTGTCGGATATGCGCCTTGCCCCCCAGGAAGTCAAGTTTGGAATGGTTCTAAATGCCGTTTCTACCTGCAACACAGGCCGACCATCGTCAAAAAACTTCTGAAAACGGCAACGCGCTGATGTGCATCAACGCATAAGATGCTCTCGATGGCCTATCCTTCACATTCAAGTTGAATCACCATCCGAGGTGCTGCCATGCTGTCTCGTCGCAATGTCATCGCCGCAGGGGGCGTGCTTGCTGCCGCTGCCGCCCTGACCACCTTTGATTGGTCAAGCGCTTACGGTGAACTTGTCGATACCATCTGGGCTCCGGCCCGCGCTCCGGCCAACCCCGATCTTGCCTTTCTGGTGCGCCATGCCACGCTGGCAGCCAACAACCACAATGTCCAGCCTTGGCTGTTTTCCGGCGATACCCGCCGCGTGCTGATCGCACCCGATCTGGCGCGCACGACACCCGTGGTCGACCCTGAAAACCACCACCTTTTTGTCAGCCTTGGCTGTGCCGCCGAAAATCTGGCGATTGCGGCAGGGGCGGCGGGCAAGGCAACGGCCATCACCCTGACCAAGGTCAACGCCGTGCAGATCGACTTGGAGGGCACTACCCAAGGCGAGCCTGCGCTTTTCGCCGCCATCACCGCGCGCCAATCCACAAGGTCCGAATTCGATGGCCGCGCGGTTGATGCCGCCACGCTGCGCCTGCTGGAAAAGGCCGCCGCCATCCAAGGCATCGACATCCGTCTGGTCACGGCAAAGCCTGAAATGGAACGCGTGCTGGAACAAGCCGTCGCTGCCAATACAGCCCAGATCAAAGATCCGGCCTTTGTGGCCGAGCTGAAATCCTGGCTGCGATTTTCCGAACGCGATGCCGCCTTTCGTCGTGATGGCCTGTTTTCTGGCTGTTCCGGCAATCCGAACCTTCCACCTTGGATCGGCACTCTTGCTTTTGGCTTTGCCTTCACGGCAGAGGCCGAAAACGACAAGCTGGCACGTCAGGTCCGGTCATCGGCTGGTTTGGCGATTGTCGTTTCGGCCAAGGATGATCCCGCGCATTGGGTGAACGCCGGACGCGGCTTTCAGCGTTTTGCCTTGCAATCCACCGCTTTGGGTCTGCGCCACGCTGTCTTCAATCAGCCCGTCGAGGTGCGGGCCACCCGCGCAACTCTAAGCCAAAGCCTTGGCCTTGGGGCCGGGCGGCCCGACATGGTGGTCAGGTTTGGCTATGCGCCGCCAATGCCCCGGTCCTTGCGGCGCCCCGTCGAAGACGTGATCCGAACAGCCTGAACCCAGTTAATCCAAGGAAATCATGCCAAACGTGATCATCGCCGCACTCGTCTATTTCGCCACTGTGTTCAGTGCCGCCTTTGCCATCGGCGTCCTGCGCACCCTCGTTATCGCCCCGGCAATCGGCGAAATGGCCGCCGTCCTTATCGAAGTGCCAATCGTATTGGCGTTGTCATGGTGGGTCTGTGCCTGGGTGTTGCGCCGCATCCCGGTACCCACCGGCCTTGGCCGGATAGGGATGGGCGTTGTGGCTTTTGCGCTGCTGATGGTGGCAGAGCTTTTGCTCTCCATCCTTATCGGCCACCGCACAGTGGCCGAACATCTGGCGCTGTTTTACGCGGCACCGATGATTGTCGGCCTTTCAGGCCAAATCGGTTTTGCCGTGGTTCCGTGGCTTCAGCACCGCTAAGTCAGGGGTTGGCGGGCTGGGTCTGCGGCTGCTTAGTCAGCGATGTAATACCCATACATCTGCTCGATCGCAGTGATTTCACGCACCATCGCGGCTTTGCGTGGGGCAGGGGTGAAATAGGCAAGCGTGTCATCTTTGCTTGCAGTAGGTTTCTTCACGCGGGTTGAAATTTTGGCCATCTTTACGCTCCTCAAAGTACCTCCCTGCCAACAATATGCCTGCTGCACTGCAGAAAGTGAAGGCGAAATGCTGCAAGTGCGAAATGCGCAAAACGCAAGGCTCCCCCCGCAAAGCCTTGCTTCTAGCCGTTCTTCTGTTCCTAAATATCCCCGCGCGGAGCGCATCTTCCCCTTGCGGCTTTGCCGCGTGAACACGGGTTTCGGTTGAAGTGAACCGTGTTGCAGGTGTTGATAAAAGCTTAATAGAAAAGTGAAATATGAACTATATCAATGTGTTGTCCGTCATAACACGCGTGTTATGATCGCCCATAACACACCCTTCAGGTAATCGCCTCCAGCCGCTCTTTCGACATATCCCCCGGAACGATGGTGATCGGAATCGGCAGGTTTCCCGAATTGCGCGACATTTGCGTGACAAGCGGCCCCGGCCCCGATTTTTCCGTCCCCGCCCCCAGAACCAGCACCCCGATCTGGGTATCTTCTCGAACCTGCGACAGTATTTCCGCCGCCGGATCGCCCTCGCGGATCACCAATTCCGGGTTGACCCCCTGTTTGTCGCGCATCCATTTTGCGAACACCTCGAAATGCGCCTCGATCCGTTCGCGCGCCTCGGCCCGCATCAGATCGGCGACACCCATCCAGTGCTGATATTCTTCGGGCGGGATGATCGACAAGATCTGCACCCCCGCCCCGGTATGCGCCGCCCGAAGCGCCGCGTATCGCATCGCGTTCAGGCATTCTCGGCTGTCATCCAGCACGACCAGAAACTTACGCATGATTATCCCCCAAGATCGACGGATCATCACCGATCCTCCCCCCCACTGGCAAGCCTTCACGACATCGAATGGGCAAAGTCCATGTAAAGCTGTCGGGCGCGGCGGGTGATCTTGTTATCCTTGTAAACCGTGCCGTCAAATTCCCGCACCGGGGTGACCTTGGCAAAGTTGCCCGACAAGAACACCTCGTCGGCGGCGTGGAAGTCGTCAAAGGTCAGCACGGTTTCCACCACCTCGACCCCATCGGCGCGCAGGTTCGCGATATGGCGGGCACGGGTGATGCCCGACAGGAAGGTGCCATTGGCAATCGGGGTGAAAGCGACGCCATCGCGCACCATGAAAACATTCGCGGTGGCCGATTCAGCAACATTGCCCATCGCATCCGCGACCAGCGCGTTGCCAAAGCCCTTGGATTTCGCCTCGACCAGCATCCGCGCATTGTTGGGGTAAAGGCAGCCTGCTTTGGCATTGCAGACGTTATCCTCCAGAACCGGGCGGCGGAAACGGGTGCGGGTCAGGGTGGTCATCGTATCGGCGGCAGGCATCGGCACTTCTTCCAGGCACAGCGCGAAGGCGGTGGATTCCTGTTCTGGCGCGATCCCCAGATCAGACCCATCCTGCGCCCAATACATCGGGCGGATATAGACGGCCTGATGGCTGGCGTAGGGTTTCAGGCCGTCCAGAGCGATACCCAGCATTTCCGCCGGATCCATCGTCGGCGTCACCATCAGCGCCTGTGCCGAGCGGTTGACCCGCGCCAGATGCAGCGCCAGATCGGGAGTGACACCGTCAAAATACCGCGCGCCATCGAACACCGATGATCCCTGCCAAATGCCGTGATCGGCGGCCCGCATCACGGCGATATCGCCGTTGTGCCAGCGTCCTTCGAAATAGGTGCGGATGTTTTTACCGAATGCCATGCTGGCCCCCTTTGATTTGGCGGCAGTTAAGCACCGACCAAAGGCAGGGTCCAGATGGGTTCAGCCGAATTTGGCGCGGGCATCCAAGGCAAGACCGGTGCCGACGCTGCCAAGCAAATCGCCGGTGGCGATGGCAACGCCGGGCAAGACGTCGGCCACGCAGGCGTGCAAGATCGGCAGGCTGGACGAGCCGCCGGTCATGAACACCGTGCCGATTTGGCTTGGCCGTAGGCCGGCTTGGGCCAGCAGGCCGTGCAGGGTGGTATGGATGCGGCTGATAGGGGTGGCGACGGCGGCCTCGAAACCTTCGCGGGTGGCGGTGGCGTCTTTGCCGCCAGTGAAGGGCGAGATGTGGATGCGGGCTTGATCGTAATCAGACAGGGTGATCTTGGCCGCCTCGGTAGCCATCAGCAGGGCATGGCCGGCGCGGGTGGTGATGACGTGGATCAAACGATCCAGCAAGGCGGGTTGGGCGGCGTCGTAACGCAGTTGTTTCAGGTCGGTCAGGCAGCGCTGAGTGTAAAGCGCGTTGATGCGGTGCCACGTCGCGAGGTCGTGGTAATAATGCAGCGGCATGGTGATCTTGCCGTCTTTGGTGAAAGACCCAAGACCAAGCTGCGGCATTACCGAGGCCAGAGACAACAGGCGGTCGAAATCGGTGCCGCCCACGCGAATACCGTCATTGGCAAGGATATCAGACTGGCGGTCGGGCTGACGCGCGCGAGCGGGCGA
>JBAVTI010000053.1:0-20224 GCA_049696055.1 Paracoccaceae bacterium
CCGCCGAGTTCGCCCAAACCTTCACCCCGCAACGGGGCCTGACGCTGCGAAACCCGCAAAGCTCCGCGCCAGCCCCCGTTGCCCAACCCGCCCAAGTGGGCAAAACTCAAACCCGGAGTCTCGCTCACGCTGGATAAAAGTTGGGGGCAACGTCAATTGAAATCACTTCAGCAAAGAGTTTCCGAATTGACCACAAAGACAGTATGACAAGCAGACCTGAAAGCGGATCGAAGACCATGAAAAGCCTCACCTGTTTCAAAGCCTATGATATTCGTGGCCGACTTGGTGCTGAGTTAAATGCGGATATAGCGCGAAGGATCGGGCGGGCATTTGCAGAAGTCTTGGGTGCGCGCAGGGTCGTGGTTGGACGCGATTGCCGCGCATCATCGGTGGAGTTGTCTGCGGCGACTATTGACGGGTTGGTGGCTGCCGGGGTTGAGGTTTTGGACCTTGGGCTTTGCGGAACCGAAGAGATGTATCATGCAACGACGCATTTTGGTGCGGATGGCGGCATCGAGGTGACGGCATCCCATAATCCGATGGACTATAACGGGATGAAAATGGTTCGAGCCATGTCGGCACCGTTGGATGCTGCCGCAGGTCTGAATGCGATCAAATCATTGGCTGAAAGCGGTGTTTTTGGTCCAGAAAAACGTGGTGAGGTTCGCCCAGCAGAGGGCGCACGTGCTGCCTATGTCGAAAGAATAATGTCCTTCGTTGATCCGGGAGCGCTGCGGCCACTAAAGATTTTGGTGAATGCAGGGAATGGCGCTGCAGGCCCGACGTTTGATGCTATTGAGGCTGCTTTGTTGGCAATGGGTGCGCCGTTGCAGTTTGTTAAGTTGAATCACGAGCCAGACGGCACGTTTCCAAACGGTATCCCCAACCCCCTGCTACCAGAGAACCAACCGATGACCGCGCAAGCGGTTGTGGCTGCCGCTGCAGATATGGGCGTCGCGTGGGACGGCGATTTTGATCGCTGTTTCTTTTTCGATCATCGCGGGCAATTTGTTCCGGGCGAATACATTGTGGGCCTACTTGCAGAGGCATTTCTAACCAAAGAACCGGGGGCGACAATTATTCATGACCCGCGCGTAATCTGGAATACGCAAGATTTGATTGCAGCGCGCGGCGGGCGTGGCGTTATGGCGCCAACCGGGCACGTATTTGTGAAGCAGAAAATGCGGGATACAGGGGCGGTATATGGCGGCGAGATGTCAGCACACCATTACTTTCGAGATTTTATGGCCTGCGACAGCGGCATGATCCCTTGGCTGTTGGTCGCCGAGTTAGTTTCGCGGCGTGGAGAATCGCTGGCAGAAATGATGGCTAGACGGATCGCGCTATTCCCTTCCTCTGGCGAGATAAACTTTCGACTCGACGATTCTAAGGCGGCTATTGATCGGGTGATCGCCGCCTTGGGCCCGGATGCCTTGGCGCGCGACGAAACTGACGGACTCAGTTTGGATTTTGGAAGCTGGCGTTTGAACCTCAGATCATCAAATACCGAGCCATTGTTGCGCCTGAACGTCGAAGCGCGCGGGGACGCAAATCTTGTTTCTTTAGGCATGGCACGGGTTAGATCGTTGATATTAAACCACTAATAGGCCACTCGACCCTTCAAACTTGTGCAGATTGTATTCTCAAGTATCAACAAATCCGTCTATCGCGTTGCCGATTTAGCATACGGGTCATCCATCTTGATCCTTTGGTCAAGGCAGACATCCGCTCGGTCCGAGGCTTGCCGGACATTGGTGACACCGGGCAGGACAGTGAGGCGCTCGACTGCGGCGGATGGATACGCAGCAACTTCTTTTGGCAAGGTAGACGCGGGCCAACGAGCGACACTTCACCTCTTTGAACGTTAAATCTCTGAGGAAATTCATCGATCGAAAACCGTCGGTTGATACGGCCAATTGGAGTAGCGCGTGGATCAGCGTGATGTTGAAGCATGAACCATGACCTGCTCTTAGTAACCCCTCGCTCACAACGAGTGTCTGGTTGGTTGATAGGTGTCGGTTTCGGGTTCCCTTCGTCAGATCGGCATCAATTGCGCGTTCTTTGTCCAAAGGATGGCTGTTTCTATGCGGCGATCAGGGTAAATTTGCGCCAATGCCACCGAATAGGCGCGCATTTGGCGGCGGATCCCTTCAGGGATATCAGCGGCCGTCTTGGGAACAATCGCATTGGATTTGAAGTCTATGGCCAGAACCAGATCAGGCTGGATGATAAGTCTATCGATGGTTCCAAGCATGCGTTGCCCGTCAAAATCTGCAGTGACAGCAACTTCGGTCAGCGCTGAGCCAGCAAAGATCTTCGCCAGCGCTGGCGCGGTTAGGACGTGCTGAGCTTCGGCCAAAAGATCTGATTTTCCAGTAATATTGCCAAGCAGAATGTCCGCCATTTTCGACCATAGGTTGGGGTCGATGCGCGGCAAGTGCTCAAGCAAGAGGTGCAGTTGCGTCCCACGCAGGATTGCAGAATCATCGCTTTCGGTTTGATCCCCGAAAAGCACCTTAGCCCCGCCAAGGTCCGAAGGGGAAAGCAGCTGCACTTCCTTTGCGACCTGTGGCGCTTGGCGACTGACCCAATCCAAAAGCGGCACACGCTTTGCAACACCGATTGGCACGTTAGGATTGGCTGCAGGCCAGCTACCGTGTGAATAGACCATGCATCCATTAGATTGGGTTTCGGCGCCAATCGCAGTCAAACCGCGACGAACAAGTTCATACCACGAGTCACTGTCGTTCACCTTGCCAGCCGCAGCAATCATGAGCCAGCATTGAGCGCGCGTCATTGCTACATACAACAAGCGCAAACTCTCAGCAGCGGATTTTGCCCGACGGTTTTCACGGGCAACGCGAATAGAGTCAGGGCTTTCGTCGGGACTGGTTCTCCAAATTACAGTTTCATTGGCCACCCGATACAGTTCATTGCGTTCGCGGGGCGTTAAATCGGCTGTATCCGGCAAGATAACGATGGGTGCCTCTAGTCCTTTGGCGCCATGCACGGTCATCACGCGGATGCGGGTTCCAGCACTGTCCATTGGACGCTTTACCTCGACATCGTCCGTTTGCAGCCAATTGAGAAAGCCAGTCAGGCTGGGAACGTCGGTACGTTCATACGCAAGAGCCTGAGAGAGCAATTCATCAATACCATCTTCGGCTTCTGCCCCTAGCCGTGCCAAAAGCTTGCGACGACCGTCATGACGCGTGAGGACACGTTCGATCAGATCGAATGGGCGCAGGAAATCTGCCTGATTTCGCAGATCGCGCAGGATTTCCAGGGTGTGCGGGTGTTCTGATTCTAACGGACGCAAGGCCTCCCAAAGATAGCCTTTACGACTATGAGCAAGGGTGAAGAGTTGCGCCTCGGTCCAGCCGAGAAGGGGTGATCGCAACGCTTCGGCTAACGCGAGATCATCCTCAGGTGTAGAAAGGAAAGCAAGAAGTGAAGCAAGATCCTTTACGGCCAATTCTGCACCCAACTTAAGGCGGTCTGCCCCGGCGATAGGTAGGCCGGCAGCCTTACAGGCGCGGATGAGTTCTTCGAATATGCCAGAGCGGCGACGCACAAGGATCAAAAAGTCGCCGGCTTGAACGGGGCGATTGCCACTTTCTGTTGGGATTTGCACGCCACTATCAATCATAGATTTGATCCGGGCAGCAATGTCGCGCCCAAGACGCGCGACGTGATGCTCATCAGAAATCAAATCGACAGGGTCAAACCATTCTTTATCTTCAGGTTTTTCGTTGGGAACCAAGGCGGGCCAAAGCTCAACGCGGCCTGGCATCGCATCCTTAAAGGCGTGATGCTTTACCTTGCCGCCTACATCGGCGTGGGTGCGTTCATCAAAGGTCAAATCGACCAGTCGTAGAATTGCGGGAGAGGAGCGAAACGAATGCTCTAGCGTCAACGATTGCTGGGGAATGTTCGCTTCGCTCAGGCGCGTCTGAAACAAATCCTTCATCTTGTCGAAAGCGTCGACATCGGCACCCTGAAAGGAATAGATCGATTGTTTTTTGTCACCAACAACAAAAATCGTGCGGGCAACATCACGTGCGCCGCGGCCAGAAGTGAACTCTTGCGCCAGCAGTCTGATTACCTCCCACTGGTCGGGAGAGGTGTCTTGCGCTTCGTCTACCAAAATGTGGTCTATGCCGCCATCAAGACGAAACAGCACCCATTGCGCGACGGAAGGATCAGTTAACAAAGCTTTGGCGCGGGTGATCAGATCGTCAAAGTCAAGTGATCCGCGAGCTTGTTTGCGGGCTGCGTAAAGCGGCAAGAAGACCGCGGCGAATGCGTGAAGAACCGCTGACCTGTCGGCCGCTTGCAGGGCAAGGCGCATCGGGCGCGCATCTTCGACCCGTGACATTAAGTTTTCCAGTCGGTCCATATGGGAAGAAAGAACTGATTGCGTGGCCTTTGTGGGAAAGGTGCCAATCTTTGCTTCAAAGGGCGCTATCGCTTTTGCACCGTTCAGAAATATTTCCTCCATACCTTTGATGGTTTTCAAATCCGGGCTGGCAAGTGACAGGGCGCCTAGTTTGGTGGCGGCCTTTTTGTCACTAATTGATCCCTTTGAAAGTGCGTCGATGACATGAGGCAACCATATCGCTTCGCCGCCCAAGAATACTTTGGAGATCAGATCGTCAGGCGTTAGCCCCTTTGGAATACCAAACAAAAGACGACAATCATCAGGGCTAAGAAAGCGCGTGAAATGATTGCGCTCAATAGAAATTTCCTGCGCGATTTGGTTGAAATTTTCGCCCGTATAGGCGCGCGCAAGGGCCTGCACTGCATCCGGTGCAATGATATCGGCCATTTCTTCGATAATTTCCTCACGCAAAAGTCTGGCAGTGCGGTCGTCGAGTTCAGTAAATTGTGGAGAAACGCCCGCCTCCAAGGGAAATCGACGCAGTAGGCTGGCACAGAAAGAATGAATGGTTTGGATTCGTAAGCCGCCGGGAGTCTCAATAGCGCGAGCAAACAGTCGCCGCGCCCCAATCAGGGTTCCAGGAGAAACACCATACTTAACGCCAAGCTCTTCAAGAGCTTTACGCAGGGCCGCGTCTTCCAGCATCGCCCAACCACCGAGCCTGCGGAACAGACGGTTTTGCATCTCGGATGCGGCAGCTTTGGTGTAAGTCAGGCACAGAATGCGCCCGGGCTCGACCCCTTCTAATAACAGGCGCGCAACACGGTCTGTCAAAACGCGGGTTTTGCCTGACCCGGCATTTGCCGACAGCCATGTCGAAAAGAGCGGGTCGGAGGCCTGGACTTGCCGCTCGGAGGCGGAAGGGTGGTTCATGTGACATCCTCTGGATACGGTAAATGGTTCATTTCCCATTCGCCATAACGAGCAAGATGGTCGTAATCACCCACAGTGTGGTTTTCGAAAACGGCTCGGCGGGAAGCGTAGCCCGTATCCGGATCAAGATACCGCCCGATCAGCTTTTGCAGGTCTAGCCAAACAGCCTCAAGCAATTCGTCTGTAATATCGGTGGTTTCGATCTTCGGGGTAGGTCCAAGTCCGATATAGCTGATACGCGCTACTTCATGGGAAGTAAGATCAGCGAACGCCCCACGCTCTGCCATGGCGGCCTCTAACAAAAGCTGTTTGTCAAAACTTACCTGTTGGGATTTTGTTGGCGGTGTTCCGGTCTTGTAGTCAAGAATATGCAGGCGACCGTCAGGCAAAACATCAATTCGGTCAGGCTTTGCCGTTAGCGTAAATGGTAGGCCGGGTAATACAATGGCTCCAGCCGTTTCGATCATCACCGGGGTGCCGTTCTGGGCGGATTCAGCTTCCAAAAAGAATTCAGCGGCACGTTCCAGACGGGCGCGCCATAGGGCGCGTGCGGCGGGCCAAGGCGCGTCCCTGGCCATAACTTCTTCGGCAATTGTACGAAGGCGGATGCGGGCCTGTAGTCTGGTTTCTTCAGGGCGTTCCTTGACAAAGCGTTCAAGAATCTTGTGCATCAGCGACCCGCGCAAACGGGCATCAGGTTCTTGCCGCAAGGGATCAAGTTTTCTCAGGCGCAAGACATATTTGGCGTAAATCGCGTACGGATCGCGGACCAGGGTTTTGATGCCGGTCACCGGAAGCCGGTCTGGGCGGGCGGCGATAGGTGGTCGAGGTGACGGCCGCCGGGCAGCAGGCACGGGGTCTCCCGGATCCTCCAACGCATCGGCCAGTCTTAACCAATCGTTACCTCTTTCCCGAATGGCACCAAGAGCTTCAGGCCCACCTTGATTTGGAAGCCCGCCAAGTAAGTTCATTAAACGATTAAGCCATCGCGACGGCACGCTTTCTGAATCGGCGTTGCGCAGTGCGCGCGATAGCACAACTTCCGGAGCAGCAATCGCCTGTTGGTAGTCGTGCGCAGAAAGGCCAATGCGCCGCTCTGGCAGCAATAGGCCCGCCTTTTTTCGCATCTGGCGGTTTAGCCAGGGGTCAGGCACCGGCAGTTGAGGCCATACCCCATCGTTCAAGCCGCCAAGAATAACGAGGTCAGCGCCCTGAACGCGAGCCTCCAATGTGCCCCAGATCATAATTTGGGAGTGCGTCTTTGCATCTTCTCGTACCTCGCCCTTGTTCAAGATCGACTCAAACACATCGCGGTAGTCGGCAGGCGTCAGATTGCCACCATGCGGGGCTTCGCGCTCGATTTCTTGCATTGCCAAAAGGGCGGCTTCGCCTGCTGTTTCCAACCAAAGTTCGCCCGTGCCCGCGCCTTCAGGGCCTTGGGCAAGGATTGCCGTCAAGCTTAGATGGTGAGATACATGTTCAGTAAGCGGGCGGGTCATAACTGCGTCCACCCCGTCCAATGCCCGCGCAATCCAATCGGCCCAAGCCACAACTTTTGGGTCATCTCGGCTGGCGGCCCATGCGATGAGAGTTTTTGCACAGGGAAAAGGAGGTCCATATTTCCGAAGCTTCAGCTCCAGATCTCGGGTAAATCTTAAATGAATGCCTCGGTCGGCACCCGTGGCAGTAAGTGGATGTTTTAGCACCGTAAGCAGCGCCTCAGATGTAAGGCGTTTGCCAAACAGGGCAGCAACATGGCGCAAAAGACGGCCGGGCGCAGACAAGGCAAGAGGGCGGCCCGCTGAATCGTCTGGCAAGATGCCCCATCGATCAAGCGCGGCGGTCACTTGTCGAGTAAGGCCGCGATCAGGGGTAATCAGTGCGGCAACACGGCCATCCTCGGCGGCCTTTCTCAAGACAAGGGCAATAGCAAGAGCTTCCGATCGGGTGGTAGCCGCCTCGATCAGGGTCATTTCGGCGGTAGCCGCCTTAAGATTGGCTAGGCACTTTCCTTCGGTTAGCCACTGATCGGTTATGGGAGCGGGCCGTAAAGATAGTGAAATTAGCTGGTTGCGTGCTGGATTCGGAATAATGTGCGCAGTCCACGGCAGGACGTCCGCGGGGCGAAGCGTCAGCGCGTCCATCAGCTTTCGAAAGCGATATTGCGGATGATCTTCTGCAGTCAGAGCATCATCCAAACTATCCCAAGCCGCCTTAGGCAAATCGAAGTCGAAACCTGGTAAGATTAGAGCGCCTTGGGGAAGATTGGCTACCAACCGCATAAACTGTGCTGTGGTGCCGCGTGATCCTGTTGATCCAGCCACTATCACCGGATCTTGTGGAGGGCTTCTCTCCCATTCGGAGGCCAATGAGGCAATGACCATGCGCTGGCGTGCCACAGAATCTGGAGCTTCGACACCGGAAAAAAAAGGTGCCACAATTGCCATAAATTCCTGCGTTCGACGCCAGTGCGCAGAATGGTCAGACACGTCGAGGTTAGCGATAATAGTGGGTGAAACGCCTTCTCCCTGCATTTCATCCATTAGTGTCGCAAGGCTGTCGGCCAATTCAAAAAGTGCAGCGCGCGGCGCGAGATCAGGCTGCGCGTCCAATAAGCGGGCAACGAGTTGGGTCAGCTCCAATCGCCGCCGCAAAGGAGGTACCGCAGCGGGAATGCCAAGTCGCGCCTGACCAAGTTCGGTGACCAGACAAATCCGCGGCAAGAAACCTGCACCCTTTGAGGAAAGCAGATTGGTGATACGGCGACGCATGCGCTGGGTGTTCACGAAAAGCTGCACACGCGCCATTGCCTCTGGAGGTTTGGCGGACATTCGAGCGCACAAACCCGCTACCAGTAAGGAGGGAAAGTCCGCACCCGGAGGGAGTGCAAATAATCGCGGACCGGGAGTCAGAAATAGGGGAGACTCAGTCATTATTGGATGCCAGCATGGCTTCGGCTTGGGCGATTCCTTCGGGGCGGCCAACATCGCACCATCCACCTTGGTGAATAATCGCATAAGCGCGGTCGTTAGCAATCATTTGGTCCCAGATGCGGTTCAAGGAAAACACTGCGTCGGGAATAGCATCAAGTGAATCGGTGCGGATGATTTGAGCACCCAGATAGACAAACCCTTCAGTTCCCTTTGCTCGAGTTATGCGACCAGAATTATCCATGCAAAAATCGTCCGTGCCGGAGTGACCAAGTGCATTTCGTGCGGGAAGAAGTAAGAGAAGGGCATCCATTCGGGTTGCGTCCCAAGCAGCGCGAAGCTGTGTTAAAGGGTTCTTTCCTGTCCAGACAGCGTCCGTGTTTAGCGTAAAAATCGGCTCTTTCCCCAAAAGCGAAAGAGCCGCGCGCAGACCCCCGCCAGTTTCGAGAATCTTGCCGTGTTCGATTGACAGCAACACGTCCGGACGCGACGCAAGATGTGCAACAATCTGTTCGGGCAGGTAATGTAAATTAGCAGCTTTTCTAGTTATGCCAGCGCCATCAGCAATCGCAAGTGCATGGTCAATAAGCGGCATGCCTGCCACAAAGATCAGGGGTTTGGGGCGCTCTATCGTCAGAGCGCCCATCCGTGTACCAAAACCTGCGGCAAATAGCATTAAGGCGTTCGGTATGTGCCGCATTGAGCGCGTATCCTCTCAAGCCTTTCGGGTGTTGGTTCGGGCAGCAAGTCGTTACAGATTTTTGCCATAGGCGCTAGTGCTGGATTGCGAAGATTGCGCTGCAATTGACCCCAAACCCTAGGAATCAAATCAATATATTGTGGTTTGCTTCTATCGAGGCAAAGGCGAGCGAAAACCCCAAGAATACGCAGGGCGCGCTGGGTGCCAAGGACCGCATAGGCGGGAGCGAATGTTTCTGCAGTAGACCCGCTGCGTGCAACAAAGCGCCTGATCATGGCGTCTTCTATGCTAATCGGAACATCACGGCGCGCATCCTGCAACAACGAGACCAGATCGTAACCGGGTTGGCCCAACTGTGCGAGTTGAAAGTCCAGAAGCCCAACGCGTCGGAGGTTCGACCGTTCCGGCAACCAAAGTAGGTTCTCTGCATGATAATCCCGCAGAATCATCACACGCGGCCCATCGGCGTAGCGATCGAGCAGTGCCGCAAGTGTTGATGTAAAGCCGCTCGTGTCTATTTCGATGCCGGTGATAGCGCGACTATACCAGTCTAGCGCAAGGGCTGCGGCATTAGACCAGTCTTGTGTGCTCAAGTTGGGCAGATTGTTCTGTGCAGTGTGAGTTTGCAGGTGTCCAAGAACGTCCGTCGCTGCAGCAAAAAGTGGCTCTTCGGTCGTAGGATCATTTAGTATCACGCGCGCGTAAAGCGCATTGCCAAGATCCTCCAACAATAGAAATCCATTTGTCAAATCTTGTGCCAATATTTTGGGTGACGAAAGACCAATGCTCCGAAGGTGGTCGGCAACGGCGACGAAAGTAGCCGGATCGTCTGCTTTTCCTGCAGGGGAATCCATTAAAACTGCCGACTCAACGCCCAGAGTCAGACGGTCGTAGCTGCGGTCAGAGGCGTCGCCAGCCAAAAAGCGACGCCGTGCGTTTGACCAGCCGGCTTTGGATAGGAACGCCTTCGATAGGTCGGAGCGGTTAGACATAATTAGCCCAATCGTGCGCCAAGCTCGCCATTAGAATGGCGTGATTAGAACTCTCTAATTGTACACGACGGCCTGCACCCTCTCGAGTGAACTTAAGGTGCAGGGAATTTGGCGGCGCAAGATAGCCGAGACGGTCAGGCCATTCGATCAGGCAGACCGCAGTCCCAAAGGCGTCTTCAAGCCCAAGCTCGATCGCCTCGTCCGGGTGTGACAATCGGTATAGGTCGGCGTGCCAGATATCCGTATCGCCGGCATCATATGTTTGTATCAAGGTAAAAGTTGGCGACGGAACCTCTACAGCGCACTTAAGACGTGAACGAATTAAAGCGCGAGCGAGATGCGTTTTTCCCGCCCCAATATGTCCATGTAGCAATACTACATCGCCAGGGCCAAGCTTGGCAGCCAGCCACTCACCCAACCTATCTGTATCTGCCTCTGTTGGCAGGAATAGGGAAATCGAAACGAGGGCTGTTGGAATAGACATGTCGCTAGTTTTAACGCCGTGTCGGTCATCTGCAAGCTATTCAGGCTGATTTACGCACCCTTGTAGTAGCGAAATCCGGAGTACGTTCCTTTTCTTGGTCTGCAAGACTGAACGCAACGAGCGTGGCCCCGCCCAACAATGGGGTAAACTGGCAATTCAGCATTCGCCCGTCCATCAGTCGCGCTTCACCACCAAAAGCGCTGCGGTCGCCAACTGTGGCAACGAATGTCTCAACCTTGGCCCAAATTGGTGAAGGGGCGGTCTGATCGCGCCAATGTGCACAAACTGTTGCAATTCCACCTTCGTGCAGCGTGCCCGCAGGGTCATGGCCCCATAGGTCGGCGTAAGCTGAGTTCGATATAACCAAGGCACCAGTCTGAGAAAACACCACCAATGACTCACTCATTGTATCTAGCACGGCCTGCCCAAGATCCATGTCAGCACGGTAACGTCGAGTGCGCAACATTTCGGTCGTGATGTCCTCAAAAAGCAATGCCAGCGCACCGTTCGGGTGAGGGCGCCCAATGACTCGGTATGTTTGTCCCGAAGGTAAGGTCCAAGTTTCTTCGTAAAGCCCTGACGAAGCAGCTTTTTCCAGTTCAGTCATTTGCTTGCGCCAAGAGCGATAGTCCTTGGGCTCGGGGATCATGCGACGGTCGCGCATCGCATCCAAAAATGCGAATAGTGTGGGCCGAAGAGACAAGAAGTCTGGTTGAAGACCAGACAGATCAAGAAGGGCCGGATTGAATAGTGCAAGTTGGCGTTGGCGGTCAAAGATTGCAAGGCCAATGGGTAGATGTGCAAAGGTTTTGGTTAGAGTTTGCATAAGATCGCGAAGGCTGCCCTCTGCTTGCACGACGGAATCGGCGGGGACGCCATAAAGAAGCCGACCATTAGCCTCGGTGAATCCGATAAGATCGAACCAACGTGTTCCGCCTGCAAGCAGATCAAGCCTTTGGCGTTGTCCCTTGGCTCCCTGTGTCGTAGCAGTACGTTCAAAAAGTCGCGGCAGTGGCCACCTGAGATCCTGCCCAGGTTCAAGCCGTTGCATTGCCAAATTAAGGTAGCTCGCGTTGGCCCATGTCACTTCGCCCTCAGTGCCTTCTCGCCAGATTAAAACAGGCGCTTGGGTGGTTGCGTCGCGCAACTGGCGCAGTTCATCTTCCATAGCCTGATGTGTAAGTGGGTCAAAGCCGGGAACGCGGTTTTCTTCTTCGAGGTCAAGCAAAGTGATCTGCGTAAGTCCGCCGCGAAGCTCGGCGCGTAGCAATATCGGCTGAGCAGAAACCCCTGTAGAGGAAATCATAAGTCGACCTTTTTCGGGTAGATGGAAGTAAGCTACCTCAAAGCCCGGAAATCGGGGAACCAAATATGCCAGAAGCCTTGTCCAAGGTCCGCCGCTGGTTGGGCTAAGCGACAATAGGGCTTTTCCACCAGGGGTGGCATCAATCAGCGTTTCACCGTCAAAAAGAAAGCTGGTGCCGCCCGCCGATTCCGCGAAAATTGCACCTCGCGATCGTAAGGCCCGCGCCTGAAATGCGGCTAACGCCAATAGCCCTCCTGCCGATGCAAGTATTGCTGTGAATACAACACCAAACCCTAGCACCAAGTCAAAATGCATTCACAACTCCCAGAGGCTAAGATTCCAAGTCAATTCAACTTTGAGAGGAGAAAGTTAATGGAAGGTTAAGCTCGCCGTCAAGTTGCTAAAGATTAAGCAAAAGAAAGCACGATAACGCGCCAAATTCTTACCCGAAAATGGGGCTATTGTTGCCCAAGGGCTGATCGGCGGGTGCTAAAAGCCGGTTTTCCTTCCAGATCAATTCGACGATAGCGCCGCAGCGCTCTGGGCGTTCTTCCGGTGAAAGAAATGGGCTGGATGCATTGGCAAAGCTTAGCTCGGCCCCCGATCGTTCGAGCAGGGTTTTGGCGATAAATAGTCCTAGCCCCATGCCCTCATACTCGGGTCGTCCGTCAAGTGCCTGTTCTGGTGTTCGTCTGCGGATAAAAGGATCGCCAATACGCCCAAAAACCTGCGGTGCATAGCCGTTCCCATCATCGACTATTCGAACAATTATGGATCCCTGCGACCATTCGCCGTCAACCCAAACTGTTTTTTGCGCAAAATCAACAGCATTCTGGATTAGATTGCGCAACCCATGGATCACTTCGGGCGATCGGAGGATAGTGGGTTCACGTTCGTCACCCGCATTGCCTGGGCGCAGGTTGAAGATTACTTTCTTTCCACGGTTTAAGTGCGGTTCGGCAGCTTCTCGCAGTACTGTGCTCAGTGGAGCGTGTTTTGTTTGCTTATCATCTTTGCCGGCGCGACCCATTGATCGCAGGATGTCACGACAGCGGTCTGCTTGTTCCCTAATTAACTTGGCGTCTGCGAACAAATTGGGGTTGTCTGACAGTTCTTGCATTAGTTCCACACTGACGAGTTTTATCGTGGCCAGCGGCGTGCCGAGTTCATGCGCTGCTGCCGCAACGACTCCTCCTAAATCAGTCAACTTCTGTTCGCGCGCCAACGCCATCTGGGTAGCCAGCAGTGCGTCTGACATTGATCGGATTTCGGTGGCGACGCGCCGGGAATAGAGGCCAATGAATAGAACTCCGATGACAATCGATAGCCAAAAACCTAGGGCAAACAAGCTTGGCACCGCAAACACCGAACCGTCCGAGTAACGCAACGGTACATTGTAGAACGCATTGAGGGTGACAAGGCCGATGGCAAATGAAGCGAGGATCACCGTCGTGCGCAGCTTCAGCGCTGACGCTGAAATCGTCACGGGGGCAAGGACCAGCAAAGCAAAGGGGTTGGTTAGGCCACCAGTCAGAAAGATCAAAAACGACAGTTGGGCCAGATCGAACAGTAGTGTCATCAGAGCCTGATTCCCCGACAGACGTTTGTTTGCCGGAAAGACGAAACTTATGACCAGATTGGTAATCACCAATGCGGCCACAGTGATCAGACACGGGCCCAGCGGCAGTCGCATCCCGTAATAGCCGCTGGCCACAATAACAGCTGCTAACTGACCTACGACGGCAGTCCAACGCAGCAGAACAAGCGTACGCAGGCGAACCCAATCACCGCGGGTTTGGTCAGAAAGAAGTCCATAGTTCGGGGGGGCCATGGCATGCCTATGCTGTCGCAGGCGGATATTTTGCCATTGTTAAGTCGCGCAGGTTGCGGGATCAATGCGCAACGTGAATTTGGTCACCGTTGGAGGTGGAGAATGATGAGACTTTATGCGGGTGTCGCGGTTGCAGCGGCTGTCGGACTTGTAGCAGGGTCCGCTGTTTGGGTCTACATGTCGGGGGCCGATGATCCATTTGCGTCTTGCCGGGGGGGGCAGATCGCGGGGGGCGCCATTGGTGGGCCTTTTGAGTTGATCGATGAAACCGGCAAGACCGTGACCGATCAGGATGTCATCACGAAGCCAACTCTTGTTTATTTCGGCTATACATTCTGCCCAGATGTCTGCCCGCTCGACAATGCTCGAAACGCTGAAGCGGTCGATCTATTGGAAAAGCTTGGCATGGAAGTGACTCCGGTTTTCATCTCGTTTGATCCCAAGCGCGATACGCCAGCCATCCTGTCTGAGTTTACGAACAATCTGCATCCAAGAATGATCGGCCTGACCGGCAGTGAGGCGCAGATCAAGGCGGCCTCACAAGCCTATAAGACCTATTTCAAGGTGCAAGACCCGGAAGACGAGTATTATCTGATTGATCATTCCACCTATACCTATCTGATGATGCCTGGCACCGGGTTCCTCGACTTCTTTCAACGTGACGTGACCGCCCAACAAATGGCAGATCGTGTGGCCTGCTTTTTGGATGCAACATCGCAGGCCGACTAAAATTGACCTCTCCGATCATTCAGCCTAGTTTCACCGCAGAAGCGAGGGTTAAGGGAACGCAAATGGCAGAAGACATAAGTACCGACATTGGGGCGGACCGGACCCTCCTGCTTGTCGATGATGATGAGCCGTTTGTGAAACGACTTGCTAAAGCAATGGAAAAACGAGGGTTTATTCCGGAAACCGCAGAAAGCGTGGCCGCAGGTCGCGCCATCGCCATGGCCCGGCCGCCCGCCTATGCCGTGGTGGATCTTCGACTAGAAGATGGCAACGGTCTTGATGTGGTGGAAATTCTTCGAGAGCGGCGCCCAGATTGCAGAATTGTCGTGCTTACCGGGTATGGCGCAATTGCAACAGCGGTTGCAGCGGTGAAAATTGGCGCAACTGATTACTTGTCCAAACCAGCCGATGCCGACGAAGTGACCAACGCCTTGCTTGCGCGAGGTGAAGCACTGCCTCCGCCGCCTGAAAATCCGATGTCTGCGGATCGAGTCCGATGGGAGCATATTCAGCGCGTATATGAAATGTGTGATCGCAATGTTTCTGAAACTGCGCGCCGCCTGAATATGCATCGCCGAACCCTTCAGCGGATTCTGGCCAAGCGCGGCCCTAAATAGAACGTCGCTAAACTAAATATTTTGTCGCATCCTTGTGCCGCAGCCTATCCTTATTAGAGTCTTTGAGATTCTTGTTTTCTGACGGGCAATCTCGTAAAAGGCTACATGAATTTCTGAAAGGATAAACCCATGCCGTATGAACTTAACAAGCTTTCATTGAAAGAACTTAAAGACCTGCAGTCACAGGTCGCAAAGGCCGTTGCGACCTTTGAGGATCGGAAGAAGAAAGATGCCCTTGCTCAGCTTGAAGAAAAGGCTCGTGCGATGGGATTTACTCTTGCCGAGCTGACTGGAACAACGGTGATGCGCAAGCGCGCTCCGGCGACTGCGAAATATGCCAATCCCGCCAATCGGTCGGAAACGTGGTCGGGCCGAGGACGCAAGCCGCGTTGGTTTGTTGCAGCGTTGAAGGCTGGAAAGAAACCTGATGATCTCGCCATCTGAAGCGCGATCTTTTCCGTCGTAGACCGTTAAGTTGATCCAAAACTTGGCGCCGATGGCAATAGTTTTGCCTTCAGCGCCTAGTCGCATATTTCATAAACCGCAAGAATGGCGTCCTCCTTGCGGCCAATCATGGTGCGATGCCGTAACTTGCGGTTTCTTGGAATAAAGCGTCAATATGAGCATGTTTCCATAAGCACCTTGTGTTGTGCGATGAAATCAGTCCGCACAACTGCGGGAGGGCGCAACCTGATCTCGAGCCCGGACAGCGCTTTGTTATCAGGTGTGCCAAACAGCTTGTTCGCTTCTATCTCGGAAAATCCGGCGATGTGAACAGCTTCTAGCCAAGCTGAATTCCGATCGGCGACCTTGATCAGTTTCTTGATCGAAGCGGGCAGCGCCGCCGGCAGACCAAACCGGATATGGATAGCAGCAGTCAGGCGCAAATCAAGCTCACCATAGGCTTGGCCGATTGCCGCTTTGACTGGGCTGATCATGTCGCCAATCACGTACTCTGGCGCATCGTGTAGCAAGGCCGCCAACCGCCAACGATGGGCTATCCCTAGGTTCATACGATCGAAAATCGCTTCGACCAGGAGGGAATGTTCCGCTACAGAATAGGGCCAATCTCCAACTGTTTGGCCATTCCATCGGGCCACGAAGGCCAAGCCATGGGCAATATCTTCGATTTCGATATCTACCGGAGTCGGGTCTAACAGGTCCAACCTGCGACCCGAAAGCATGCGTTGCCAAGCGCGGGGTTGTTTCATCAATGCCTCTTGATTGCGTTCTGACCCTAGCCACCCAAACCCTTGGTTGTCGAGGGGGCTGACAAATGATAAAGCCCCGGCAAGAGCGAAATAAGGAGAACGGCTGATGCCGAAAGATTACATCGTAAGAGATATTGCCCTAGCTGAGTTTGGGCGCAAGGAACTAACCATCGCGGAAACGGAAATGCCAGGTCTGATGGCGCTGCGTGAAGAATTTGGCGCTGCAAAGCCACTGAAGGGTGCACGTATCGCAGGTTCTCTGCATATGACTATTCAAACCGCCGTACTTATCGAAACACTGGTGGCACTTGGTGCAGATGTGCGTTGGGCTTCGTGTAACATCTTCTCGACCCAAGATCATGCTGCTGCTGCTATTGCCGCATCGGGTACTCCGGTGTTTGCGATCAAAGGCGAGACGCTTGAAGAATACTGGACTTATACCGACAAGATCTTCGATTTCGGGACTGGCACTTGCAACATGATCTTGGATGACGGTGGGGATGCAACACTTTACATCCTTATGGGCGCACGTGTCGAGGCCGGGGAAACCGACCTGATCGCCGTGCCGACCTCGGACGAAGAAGTCTGCCTGTTTGACCAAATCCGCAAGCGTTTGAAGAAATCGCCGGGTTGGTTCACCAAGCAGCGCGCCGCCATCAAGGGCGTTTCGGAAGAAACCACAACGGGCGTGCACCGCCTGTATGATCTGCATAAGAAGGGGCAACTGCCTTTCCCTGCGATCAACGTGAACGACTCGGTTACCAAGTCGAAGTTCGACAATAAATATGGCTGCAAGGAATCATTGGTTGACGGTATCCGCCGTGCGACCGACACCATGATGGCCGGTAAGGTTGCTGTGGTTTGTGGTTACGGGGATGTGGGCAAAGGCTCGGCTGCCTCGCTGCAAGGTGCTGGTGCTCGCGTGAAGGTCACCGAAGTTGACCCGATTTGCGCATTGCAGGCAGCGATGGATGGTTTTGAGGTTGTGTTACTGGAAGATGTTGTCGGATCCGCCGATATCTTCATCACCACAACCGGCAACAAAGACGTTATCCGAATCGAGCACATTCGCGATATGAAAGACATGGCGATTGTTGGTAACATTGGCCACTTCGACAACGAGATTCAGATTGCGGCGCTGAAGAACCACAAGTGGACCAACATCAAGGACCAAGTGGATATGATCGAAATGCCCTCGGGCGCGCGGATCATTCTGTTGTCCGAAGGTCGTCTGTTGAACCTTGGCAACGCCACGGGCCATCCGTCGTTCGTGATGTCTGCATCTTTCACCAATCAAGTGCTGGCGCAGATCGAACTGTGGACCAAGGGCAATGAGTATCAGCCCGGCGTTTACATCTTGCCGAAAGCATTGGACGAAAAGGTTGCTCGATTGCACTTGAAAAAAATCGGCGTGAAACTTACCGAGCTACGCAAGGACCAAGCCGACTACATCGGCGTCAACGTCAATGGCCCATTCAAGTCGGATCATTACCGCTACTGAGTGGGCAATTTGCAGCCTTTGTGCCACGAAGGCCCGGCGTTCATCCGTCGGGCCTTTTCCTTTTGCATAAAGCCGGCATATTGTTTCCCAGCAGACAATAAAGCCTTCGAAAGTGAGGCGAGCGAGGAAAAATGGAAACGAATACACCCGGAGAGCCGAGCAAACGTGAACTTGTCCGTGATCGGCTGTTAGGCAGTCTCCCGAAGGGCGCGAAGGTGGCGGAAATCGGTGTTTGGGAAGGAAAATTCAGTCAGAAGATTTTGGATATTTGCAACCCTTCGGAGCTACATTTGATCGACCCTTGGCTCTATATGCCAGAGTTCTCGAACACCGGTTTTGGCCGTAAGAAAAACGAGAATTTGATGGACGTGAAATACCAAAGCGTCGTGGAGGCCTACAAAGGCAACGCCAAAGTCAAAATCCACCGAGCCACATCTGAGACCGCGTTGAATTCAATGGCGGATGGCAGCCTCGATTGGGTTTATATTGACGGCAACCACAATGATCCCTTTATCACCAATGATCTCGCCCTGTGCCTTAAGAAGGTAAAACACGATGGCATCATCGCTGGCGACGATTTCAACTGGCAAGCAGAAACAAGTGGCGCCCCTGTGAAACATGCAGTGGAAAAGCTCGTAGCCGCCCTTGGCTCGCAGGCAAGTCTAAAGCTGATGGCCAATCAATACATTATCAAACTCAGCCGCCAAAAACACGTTGACTGAGGGGGAATTAGGGCCCGACATTTCCCTTTGTAGGTTAAGGAGTTTCGCCTAAGCTTTCCCGGCCCCGATAGGCAAATGCCTGCGCGGAATAACTGGATCAGTGTTTGGAACGAGGAGCAATTGGGAATGAGCAAGAGAGACGAACTGATCGCCAAGTATGCGGACGATCTGAAGAACAAGTGCAAAATGCAGCCAGACATGGATCTGCTGACCAAGGTGACTATTGGCTGCGGACCAGCGATCTACAACGCCGATAGCTCGACGGTTGCGGGTACGGATCCGTCCGAACTGGAAACGGTGAAGAAGAACTTCCTGATGAAGAAGCTTGGTCTGGCTGACAGCCCCAAGCTGTTGGAAGCAATCGGAGCCGTGATTGAGGTCTATGGAAAGTCCGAACGCAACAAGCACCGCGCCGTGATCTATTACATGCTAACTAAGCACTTCGGCAAAGAAGCCGTTTACAAGTAAGTGTCTATCCGGCCAAAACAGACGCCCGCACCTTTGGTTGCGGGCGTCTGGTTTACAGATAGTTACTTATAAGCGCTTGGAATTGCTTCAATTTAATCGGGTTTAGTATTTGTGTCGTTCGCGGTTTTGGCATAGTAATAATCCATCAGAGCAGGACGCTCGGGACCTTTTCAAGAACACGTGTGGTGCTAAGGGAGCGCGTGGTGTGGATGGAGGGTCCTGATGGGGTCGGGGCTCTCCATTTTATTTCAGAACATAGTCAGAACCGTTCCGAAGATGGTGTAGCCGATTGCCATATAGTCGCCGAAAATCAGTGCCATTGCGATCGAACGGCTTAGCGCGGTCAACTCCCGCGCCAGAGATTGCTGGTGTCGGCAACCGGACTCAGATTATCGCGGGTGCAGTCATCATTCAATGCTAGAATATGGTGCTTGCGTGACGCACCAAAGGTGTCGGACACAAAATCCAGTGACCAGCGGAAGCGCGGTCTGTTCGGGACTGGCATCGGTATCCGCACGCGCGTTTTAGGCCGCGCCGCTGTCGCACTGACCGCCCCTTATTCCCCTGTAAATCCTAAATAATTTCTTGAGGTTCATCGTGAATCCAGAGGTGGCTCGGTTTGTCTGAACAGGTTGTGGGCGTTTCTTAGGTGGTTTTCCGCCTTTGTTATGCCGCCGCTGCTTCTGGCGTCAGCAGTTTGAAGCAGGCCTGATCGTGGGTTTTGCCGCTCAGCGATGAGAATGTGGGCGGCGGGTGTGGTAGAACGCCAAATACCGCGCGAGGGAGGCGCGGGCCTCGGACACGCTGGTGCATCCCACCTGTTCAAATTCGCCGAGCCACCTTTACATTCTCACTCAAGCATCACTCCGATGCCGCCTGTCGGCCAACGGATAGCCAAACCGGCGGTGCTTGCCCGCAATTGCGTGCATTTGCTTCTGCATAAGGGCCGACCCCCGGCATGTTTTGCAGTCGCCGGACAGTTTCGGCTGTCGCTGCCATTTCCCGCGCCATAATTGTCTTGGCGTCGGTTTTAGCGGTTTGCTCCGCGGTGTGTTTAGAAAGATCCGCGCATTCAATGCGAACCAAAGCTGGCAAATCGCAGTTCGGTTCCTCCAGAATCGCGTCGATCCGTTTGATGTTTCCGATCCTCCGAGGCACGATGTGGCCGAATTCATAAAGAGCCGCGCGCAAGACATTCACCAATTCGGTGCGCTGATGGACCAATTGCTCTCGCTCCCGCACTCGGAACAGCACGGCGATGGCCTGCTGCTCTTCCGACTTCGGCGCAACAAAACGCATCTCAGGACGCTGGGCTGCAATCACAATCGCCTCGCCATCGGCTGTATCGTTTTTTGCCACTTGACGAACGGGCGCACGTGTTGCGGTGCAATCAGCTTCACCTCGTGCCCAAGCTTGACC
>JBAVTI010000054.1:0-1679 GCA_049696055.1 Paracoccaceae bacterium
GGATTACACATCACTCACCCCCGAAACCATGGAACTGCTGGCTCTTGGCCTGATTGGCGGCCTGCTTGCCCTGAACCTTGCCACGTTCACTGCCTTTGCACTGGACAAGCAGCGCGAGATCAACGGCCGCGCCCCTTTGCCCGAGGTTCTGCTGCTGTCCCTTGCAGCCCTGGGCGGCTGGCCGGCGGCCAAACTCGCGCAACTTCTGTTGCGCCTTCAGGATCACACGACCCAATTCCGCAGCCTGCTCAACCTGGTCGCTTTGCCGCTGGTCGTGGTTTCCGGCCTTGTCGTCTATGAAACCGTCGATCTGTGGGCACTAGAGGCACGAGTGATGTCCTATGTCGGAGAGGTCACCGGAACCGGCCCCGAGGCAGCCGCTGCCCGGACGACGCCCGAAGGCAAGGTCAGCGCGCCGGAACCCACACGGTTCGGCCCGAAATCGGACGGCAAAGTCGGCAAGACCGTCAGCGCCCGCGTCACAGAGTGACACACGCCTCAGATCCGCAATAATCACGCCACTGCCCGCGCCGGTCCAACACCCGAAAAGGTGGCGGGCGGCGCAAGGCCAGCGGTGAAACCGGGCGCAAGGCCGGGGCGCCGCCTTCTTCGGGTCAACGGGCGTCACGCTCCAGATTAAGCCACAACACCTCTGCCTCGGTCAGGCTCAATGCCGCACCTGGCAGGGTCGAAACAATCTCGCCGGGGCTCCGCGGACCGATCAGGGCCAGGGATGCAAAGCTCTGACCCAGAACCCAGGCCGTCGCGATATTATGGGCACTGACGCCTCGCTCGATGGCCAGCGCCTCAGCCCGTTTGCGACGTTCGGCATTGGCCGGGCTGCCAAAGCAGGTCTCCGGTGCGGTGTCAGCCGGCAGGCGGTTGCGCAGCGCCTCGGGCAGGAAATAGCCGCGTGCCTGACTTGACCAAGACAGATGCGCCAGGCCGCCTTTTCTCAAGAAAGCAAGGGTTTCAGGGGTATTCGAGGTGATGCACCCCGCCCAAACCGGCTTTTCCATGACGGCCAGAGACAAGTTGTTGTTCAGAATACGGAAAGGCTCCAGACCCTTGGACGCTGCATAGGCGTTTGCTTCCGTCAAACGTGCGGGCGACCAGTTGGAGCCGCCGAAAATGCCGATCTTGCCCGCCTGTTTGGCTTCATTCAGCGCGTCGATGAACTCACCCACCGGAACGCTCGGGTTGTCGCGGTGCATGATGTAGATCGGAGCAAAGTCCAGCCCCAAACGGTCCAGCGACACATCCAACTGGATGCCGATAGCACGGGGGATGCAATAGGGGCTGTGGGCACCTTTGACCACGACGACGGCCTTCTTCGCCACGCCGCGCGCCTTCATCCAGTCGCCCAGCACCTTTTCGTGCAGCCCGCCGCCGTAGATATGCCCGGTATCAAAGGCGTTGCCGCCGGCCTCGAACCAGGCATCCCAGACAATTGCGCCTTCGGCGACTGTATTACGGTTATCGCAGCCCAGGATCAGCTTGGAAACCGGCTCTGACACACCCTCTAGACTGACTTTCGGCATCGCTGGCAGGGCTGCCGGCAAGACGCCCGGCAGCACCCGGTTGGTGGCCGGATCTTCGGCAAAGGTCCGATAGCCGACTTCGGCGCGCCAGCGGTCGAGCGTGTCGTTGTTGCCGATGCTGTCGGCATGTGACGGGGC
>JBAVTI010000055.1:0-1673 GCA_049696055.1 Paracoccaceae bacterium
CATAAATCCTGTGCGGGCGCGCATTTTTGCCCTTGCAGCCGCGCCTGCCCTGTCTTATCTGACCACCATCCGAAGGGTGCGGGCGTAGCTCAGGGGTAGAGCATAACCTTGCCAAGGTTAGGGTCGAGGGTTCGAATCCCTTCGCCCGCTCCAAACTAAATGCGAAACGAAATGCGGGGGGCCTGACGGCCCTTTTTGCATTTCCGGGTGATCCCTAAACCCTTGCTTGGCCCCCCTGCCCCGCCCTATAAGGCCGCAACCCAAGCTGTGGAGCCCGCGATGCGCAAGGCCGAAATTTCCCGCAAGACCGCCGAAACCGCGATCAGCGTCGCCGTGAACCTTGATGGTTCGGGCACCTATGAGGTGAAAACCGGCGTCGGCTTTTTTGATCACATGCTGGATCAGTTGGCCCGCCATTCGCTGATCGACATCACCCTGCGCGCAACCGGCGATCTGCACATCGACGATCACCACACCGTCGAGGATTGCGGCATCGCCTTGGGTCAGGCCCTGGCCAAAGCCTTGGGCGACAAGCGCGGCATCAACCGCTATGGCGACTGTCATCTGGCGATGGATGACGCGCAGGTGCGCTGTGCCCTCGATCTGTCGGGGCGGCCCTATCTGGTGTGGAACGTCGACTTTCCCACCGCGAAAATCGGCACCTTTGATACCGAACTGGTACGCGAATTCTTTCAGGCCCTTGCCACCCACGGCGGCATCACCCTGCATGTTGACCGTTTGCACGGGATTAACAGCCACCACATTGCCGAGGCGGCGTTCAAGGCCGTGGCGCGGGCGTTGCGCATGGCGGTGCAAACCGATCCACGCAAGGCGGATGCTGTTCCCTCGACCAAGGGCATGTTGTAGCCATGCCCCAAAGCGGCGGCAGCGGTTTTCGGAATATGGGGTGTGGCGCGCGATGACGATGCTGACCGTCCTTGTCGATTACGATAGCGGCAATCTGCATTCCGCCGAAAAGGCCCTGTCGCGCATGGCGCTAGAGGTCGGCGGCGGCACGGTTCTGGTATCAGACAAGCCCGAAGATGTGGCCCGCGCCGACCGTATCGTGCTGCCCGGTGATGGCGCATTTCCTGCCTGCCGCCGCGCGCTGGGGTCTTATGGCGGGCTGTTCGAGGCCATCGAAGAAGCGGTCACCGTCCGCGCCCGCCCCTTTCTAGGCATCTGTGTCGGCATGCAGATGATGGCGACATGGGGCCGCGAATATCAGGACACCCGTGGCTTTGACTGGGTTTCGGGCGAGGTGATCAAGATCGCCCCCGCCGACCCGCACCTGAAAGTGCCGCATATGGGCTGGAACGATCTGGTGATTGATCCGGCGGGTCTGGCGCATCCGGTGCTGGCAGGCATCAAGACCGGCGATCATGCCTATTTCGTGCATTCCTACCATTTCCGCGTGGATCACCCCGCCGAACGGCTGGCGCATGTCGATTACGCAGTCGACATCACCGCCATCATCGGGCGCGACAACATGGTCGGAACCCAGTTTCACCCCGAAAAATCCCAAGCCATCGGCCTGCGGCTGATTGGCAATTTTCTGCGCTGGACGCCCTGATTGGACCTGCAAGAGATCCTCGATCACATCGGGCAGGCGATGGCCGCCGCCACCGATCGGGGTGCGGTTTCCAGCTACATCCCCCAGCTTGCCCGCATTG
>JBAVTI010000056.1:0-5597 GCA_049696055.1 Paracoccaceae bacterium
GATGCCGCCAAGACGGTTCGAGGTCGCGGGATAGCTGTAACTGTCAGTCAAAACCCCGGTGCCGGGATCGAGGCTATGGCTGACCCGGTTGCCAACCCCATCATAGGCAAAGCTCATCTGACCATAAGGCCCGGAGGCCGAAGCGAGACTTTCGCGCGGGGTGTAGCCGTAGGTTTCGGAATTGGCGGGAACCAGCAAATCGGTGACAGCGGTCAGGTTATCGCGCCCCTCGTAGCCATAGCTCAGGTGCCGCAAGGGGGTGGGGCCATTGCTGTCCCAACCCTCGACGCTACTTGAGACCTCGAATAACTCGCGAGGCGGAAACAAGTAACTCATGCAAGTCGATGTTGGGGCAGATGAATTTCATGCCATCATAATCAAAAGATATGACCTCTTCAGCGCCCAATCGGAGTGGCATAGCGACGATAGTTCGCTCTGCAGAAATAAATTTGTGATCTTCTATATCAAAATCCGACTCGGAGCAAAGTCCAAAGGAAATTTGATACTTTTCTGCTTTCAAGACCTGAATGCACAGCATCGCGACTGGGTCATCAATCACGCCCCCATGACTGGGAGATTGGAGTTCTGCCTTTATTCGCGCTCTGGCTGCGGGAGAAAAGCAGATCTGCGTTGGCGCTAAGTAAGTCACCCTTTTGTCAATTCTCACCATGAGGCACCCTCATTGAAGTATTGGATTGTCAAAGAAGTCGTCTATTTCTGGGATTGAACCACCCCCAGGCCCATCCGGTAAATCGGGAAAAATCATTGGAGGAACCGGAACTGGCGTTAGCATCCAAACGTCTCGCCCTTCGCTCCTTTTGCACGGTTGAGTGCCAATCTGAGTTCTTGTGTACCACTTTCCGCTATTGGTGCAGCGATAGTGGCAGAGCTTTCCAGGGAACCCGGAGCCCTTTACGTTTTCGACCAATTCTTCGTACTGAAGAACACATATCTCAGAAATCCACGCGCAGTTTTCCGGAGCTATTTCCGCATTACCTGCGCTATTTGGAAACATTGGGTTTGTCGCAGCAAGCCCCCTCGGATCGGCATACCTGCCCGGATTCTGCCTGACATACCCATAGACTGAGGCCCCGTCGATCAGCCCCAGCGGATCGGCCTGCAAATACCTCCCGGTTGTTGGATCGTAATCCCGCATCCAGTTCTGGTGCAAGCCGGATTCCGATTGATACCACTGGCCGGGGAAGCGGGCCGTGACGGGGGTTCCGGTGGTGGTGCGGACTCCGCCAAACGGCAAATAACTCGCGGTCCAGACCTTCTCGCCGGGCGCTTGAGAATTCACTGGGCGACGTATCAGGCACATTTTCCCAACCCGTCAAACCCCTTACCAATTCCCTAACAAAAATCCGTAAACCCAACAATACCAAAGCATTACCCGTCATAACACGCGTGTTATCCCCCTTCATAACACACCCCTACCCAAACAACCGCGCCGCCTCCTCGGCCGAATATCGCCCCAGCCGCACATCTTCGGCCACCGCCGCCCGGTCCCGCTCAACCGCCGGCCCATACCCGCCCCCACCCGGCGTCCGAACCCGCACCCGATCGCCCGGTTCCAGCAGAATATCCTGCGCCTTCGACAGATGCGGCGGCACAAAAACCACCCCGTCGCGGATCACCTCAACCCGGTTAACCCCGCCATCAGCCCCGCCCAGCGCCCCTTGCGGCCCCACCCGGCCATGATCCATCACAAAACTCGCCCGCGCCGATCCGCGCAACAACTCGATCTCGTAATCCAGCCCAAACCCGCCACGATGCCTGCCCGCCCCACCCGACCCCTCATGCAAAGCATAGCGGCGATACAAAACCGGATAGGTCTGCTCCATAATCTCTACCGGCGGCGCCTTCGATATTCCAATCGTCGAACAGCCATTCGACAAGCCATCGTGGTCCGCATTCCCGCCATAGCCGCCGCCGGAAATCTGATACATCACATAGTCGCGCCCCTTTTCCGGGTCATACCCCCCCAAGCCAAAGTTGCCGCTGGTCCCCGCAGGTGCCGCCGTCACCAACTCCGGCAACGCCTGCACCAGCGCCGCAAACACCGCCTCGGCAATCCGCTGGCTTACCTCTGCCGCACAGCCCGACACCGGCCGCGGATAATGTGCGTCCAGAAACGTCCCCTCGATCCCCATCACTTCCAGCGGCTCAAATGCCCCCGCTGAAATTGGCACGTCCGGGAAAATATGCCGCATCGCAAGGTAAACCGAAGATAGCGTCGTCGCCCGAACCGAGTTCATTGGCCCCGCACAAGGCCCCGACGATCCGCCAAAATCAAATTGCAACTTCCCCCCCGCCTTGGTCACACAAAGCGCTATCACCAGCGGCACGTTCACCACCCCATCGCTGTCCACCATCGCCGTCGACCGATACTCCCCGTCGGCAATCAGCCCGATTCCCGCCCGCATCTGCCGCGCCGCCAACCCGCGCATCTCAGTAATCGCCGCGACCACAACCGCATCACCATAACGATCCAGCAACGCCGCCAACCGCTCTGCTCCCACCAAAAGTGCCGAGGCTTGCGCCTTCACATCGCCAATCCGCTGCTCTGACACCCGGATGTTGGAACAAATGATCTGCCAGATCTCGGCGTCCATCACCCCGCGCTTGAACAGCTTGACCGGCGGCAACCGCAGCCCCTCCTGTTCCGCACTTGTCGCACTCGCCGAAAACCCACCCGGCACAGCACCCCCGGTATCGGGCCAGTGCCCGGTGTTCGACAGCCAGCAAAACACCGCGCCATTCCGGTAAAATGGCATCGCAAACCGCACATCCATCAAATGCGTGCCGCCCAGATAGGGGTCGTTGACGATGTAAATGTCCCCCGGCTCCGGCGCCGCCGTCACCCCGGCCGCAATCCGCTCCACAATATGCCGGGTCGAAAACTGCATCGTGCCGACAAACACCGGCAGCCCCCGCGCCCCCTGCGCAATCAGACTGCCATCCGCCGCCGAATAAATTCCGTCCGACCGATCATCCGCCTCGGCAATCACCGGGCTGAATGCCGCGCGCGAAAACGTCAGGTCCATCTCGTCGCAAACCTGCTGCAACCCGGCCTGAATGACCGCCAATGTCACCGGATCAAGCATGCGCACCCCCAACCGTGATGATCAAATTCCCCATTGCATCCGCCGTCACCATATCGCCCGGCTCCACCACAATAGTGGTATCCATCTGTTCGATGATCGCCGGGCCATGCAGACGCAGATCCAGCGGCAGGAAATCGCGCCAATACACCGGGCAGTCGCGCCAACCACCAAACCACACCAGACGATGCCCGGTTTGCGCCGCCGCCTGATCCCGCCGCCCTGCCGGATCAATCAATCGTGACAAATCGACCTCGGGCCGCGCGCCAATCACCGACACATTCAAGTTCACCAGATTTGCCCGGATTGTCGGCAGATCGACCCGAAACCGCGCATGATAGGCCGCCTCGAACAAAGCCTGCAATTCCGCGCGGCTGGGCGTGCTATGCGGCAAAGCCACACGCAGCAGATGCGTCTGCCCGACAAACTGCATGTCGGCGGAAAATTCGGCTCTAATACTGCGTAATTCCACCTTTTCTGCCGCTATCAACCGTCGCCCCTCGGCCGCTTGATCCGCCAAAATGCCATGCACCACGGCCATATCCGCCCCATCCAGCGCCCGGTTCAGGGTGCGCACAAAATCATGCCGCAAATCGGCCACCACACAGCCCAGCGCATTGGTAATGCCGGGCCGTGCAGGCACTAACACCGCCGGAATTGCCAATTCCCGCGCCAGCGCCGTCGCATGCAGCGGCCCCGCGCCGCCAAAGGCAAACAGCGCATAATCGCGCGGGTCCGCCCCCATTGAAATAGAGACCATTCGGATCGCCCCCGCCATATGGGTATTGGCAATCCGGATCACCGCCTCTGCCGCCGCCTCGACGCTAAGGCCCAGCGGATTGCCAATCTGCGCCAACATCGCTTCGCGGGCGGCCTTTGCACCCACTCCAAACCGCTCTGGCGACAACCGCCCCAGCAGCAGGTTCGCGTCCGAAATCGTCACACGACTTCCCCCACGACCATAGCAGATCGGCCCCGGATCAGACCCCGCGCTTTCCGGACCAACCCGCAACATGCCGCCCGCATCCACCCGCGCAATCGACCCGCCACCCGCGCCTACGGTGCGCACATCCACCATCGGCACATGTATGGGCATCGCATATTCAATCGCGATTTCATTCGATACCGGTGCCACCCCGCCGGTAATCATCGCCACATCGGTGGATGTTCCTCCCATGTCATAGGTCACCAGGTTCGGCATCCCCGCCCGAACCCCGGTATACACGGCGGCCATCACCCCCGAGGCCGGTCCCGACATCACGGTTTTCACTGCCTCTTTCGAGACTAATCCAGCGGAAACCATACCACCATTGCCGTTCATCACCAACAGATCGTGCTTGTATCCCCGCTCGGCCAACCCGGCCGCCAACCGCCCGACATAGCGTTCCAACAACGGCTGCACGGCCGCATTCACCGCCGCCGTCACCCCCCGCTCGTACTCGCGGCTTTCCGACAGCAGCGCATGGCCGCAGGTTATATAGCCATTCGGCCAAAGCTCTGCCGCCACTTCCGCCGCCCGCCGCTCGTGGGCTGGGTTGGCATAAGAGTGCAGGAAATGAATGACCAGACTTTCGCACCCCGCCGCCAACAACTGCGCCACCGCCACCCGAACTGCATCTTCATCCAGCGCCGTCAAAACCCGGCCCTGCGCGTCCATCCGTTCCGGCACCTCCAGCCGCAGATCCCGCGGAATGATCGGCGTGAACCGCCCGGTCATGCCATAGGCGTTGGGCCGGGTGCGCCGACCCAGCTCCAGCACATCACGAAACCCCGTGGTCGTAATCATGCCCGTCTTGCACAGCGCCCGTTCCAGCACGGCATTTGTGGTCGTCGTGGTGCCATGCACGATCAGATCAATGTCGGCCAAATCCGCGCCAACAGTCTCTAACGCCGCCAAAACCCCCATCGCCTGCCCGCCCGTCGCAGGATCAAGCGTTGTCGGCACCTTGGCCAACCGCACTGCCCCACTGGCAGGATCAAAGATTACCAGATCGGTAAAGGTGCCACCCACATCCACGCCTGCCACCAAACCGCTCATTCAAACCCCCACATATTGCCGAAACTGCGGCGCATCGGCTTGCAGCCCCCGCGCCACTTCCACCACCGCGCCACCCACCACAAACGCCACCGTATCGGCAACCGACAGCACCGCCTCTACCCGCTGCTCCACCAACACTGTCGCCACCCCCGTCGCCTTCAGCGTCACCACGACATCGCGGATCAGCGCAATCATCGACGGCTGCAAGCCTTCGGTCGGCTCGTCCAGCAACAACACCTTCGGCTCCAGACACAGCGCGCGGGCAATCGCCAGCATCTGCTGCTCGCCGCCCGAAAGCGTCGCCGAAACCTGCCCCAACCGCTCACGTAACCGCGGAAACAGATCCAGAACCCGCGCCCGCGTTGCCGCCCCACACCCGCGCGCCATCAACCCGATCTCAAGGTTTTCCGCCACCGTCAGCGGCCCAAACAGCCGCCGCCCCTGTGGCACATAGC
>JBAVTI010000057.1:0-5939 GCA_049696055.1 Paracoccaceae bacterium
AGCCGTGCCGCAGAGGCGACGATGGCACCGACACGGTGGCCGGTCAGGCGGTAAGCCTTTGAAAAAGAATAGAGTTGTATCAGGGTGTCGGCCCAATTTTGATCGGCGAACAGATCATGCGGGGCACCGGAGCGGCTGTCAAAATCACGGTAGGTCTCATCGACGATCAGGGCGAGGTTATGGGCGCGGGCAAGGTCGCGGAAAGCGCTTAGGGTGGCGGCGGGGTATTCTACGCCACCGGGATTATTGGGCGAAACCAAGACGATAGCACGGGTTCTGGGGGTGATAAGGGTGGCCGCGAGGCCCGCGTCTGGGATCAGGGTGGGGCCGGTGGGGAGGGGGATTGCGGCGACGCCTTGCATGTCGAGCCACATTTTATGGTTGAAATACCAAGGGGTTGGCAAGATTACTTCATCCCCGGCACCGGCAAGCGTGGACATCACGGCGGTGAAGGCTTGGTTGCAGCCTTGGGTGATGGCGGTTTGATCGGGCGTTATGGTGCCGCCATAAGACGCAGACCACTGGCTTGCGATCTCGGCGCGCAGGGCGGGCAGGCCCAGAACCGGGCCGTAAAGATGAGCATCTGGATTATTTAATGCAGCGTCTGCAATGGCTTGGCGCAAACCAAGTGGCGGGCTGTCGACGGGGGCGGCTTGGCTTACGTTGATCAGCGGGCGCTCGGGGGTGAACACCACCCCCGCCAACCAGCGCCGGGCCTCCATCACGGGAGGTGGGAAAGTGGCGGCCATGGCGGGGTTTAGGGGCAGGGTCATTTCACGCTCCGGATAGGGTTTGTCCCTTGGTAATCGGATCGGCGGCATTGGCAAGATGGTTCAGGGCCGGGAAAACGCAGGTATGCTGAACGTATGGCCCGCGTATGGTTTACGTATGGCGGACGCTGGCGGCGGCTTTGGGGCTGCGGCTGGCCAGCAGCAGGCGATACTCGCGCCAGACCAGCCCGATCATCAGCGTATCAAGGGCAGACAGCGCCAACAGCACCGGCGAGGGAGACAGGGTATAGTGGTGCAATTGATAGGCGACAAATCCCGCAAGGATCACCATCGCCGCCGGATAGCCCCAGATGATTTTACGGGCCAGCCCGATCACCATTGCCAGTTTGATGCCCCCGTGCAGGCACAGATAGATCGCGAAGAAATGCTGGGTCTCGATGGTGAAGGCCGCCATGCCGTGTTGCACCCACTGCGCAACTTTTTCACTGGGTTCCTGGGTGATCTCGTTTCGGGTCATCCAGTCGACCAGGCGCACAATCGGGGCATTGGGCAGGAACATGAGGCTCAGGCCGCCCAAGGCCTCGGACGCTGCGAGCAGACCCTTGAACAAGAGGCTGGCCTCAAACGCCCAATGCAGCCAGCGGCCCAGTAAAGCGTGCGAAGATTTTAGCACAATTGGTCAGTCAGCCCCTCGGAACGGTTGCACATATTGCAGCGCCATGTCCCACGGAAAGAAGATCCACGTGTCCTGGCTTACCTCGGTGATATAGGTATCGACCATCGGCTTGCCAGAGGGCTTGGCATAGACGGTGGCAAAATGTGCCTTGGGGTAGAGGCTGCGCACCAGTTCAAGGGTTTTGCCCGAATCCACCAGATCATCGACGATCAGAATGCCGGTGCCATCGCCCATCAGGTCGGCTTGTGGCGATTTGGTTACCTCGGCATCGCCCCGGTCTTGGTGGGCATAGGAAATCACCGAGATGGTGTCGACCACGCGGATGTCCAACTCGCGGCTGACGATCATCGCGGGCACAAGGCCACCACGGGTAATGCCAACCACAGCTTTCCATGCGCCATTGTTCGGCCCCTTGCCGTCGAGCCGCCACGCAAGGGCGCGGGCGTCGCGGTGGATCTGATCCCAGCTGACGTGGAAACCTTTTTCATGCGGCAGGCGGTCGATCATGGCGGTGCCTCTTTCGGTGGTGTCAGGTGGCGGCGATCTTGACCCCGAGCAGGGCCAGAAGCCCTCCAAAGGCACGGTCGATCACGGATTTCAGGCTGATATAGCCGCGTTTGGTGCGGTCGAATGAGAAGATGCGCGCGACGAGGATGTTCCACAGCGTTTCATTCAGGAATACCACAAGCAACAGGGCGGCGTAGATCCATAGCGAGGTGCCGGGGGGAACGGTGCCGATGAAAATGGCGCTGAACAGCACGGCGGGTTTGGGGTTGGAAAGCTGCGTCATCACGCCAAGGCGAAAGGCCGAAGCCGCAGAACGCGGCAGGCGGCCGGTTTCGCCCATCTCAAGCGGTTGATCCGCGGTGCGCCACATGCCCCATGCCATGTGGATCAGGTAAAGCCCGCCGGCGATTTTCAGCCCCCAAAGCAAGGCAGGTGCTGCCTGGAACACCAAGGCGAGGCCGAACAGGGCCGCGGCGGCCCAGATTACCCCACCGACGCCAATGCCCATCGCCAGAAATGCACCCGTGCGTAGGCCTTCGGTAACGCCAGTACGGGCCGACATCAGCACGGCAGGGCCGGGGCTGATCGCGGCCATCAGGTGCAACAGGGCGACAGCAAGGAAAGCGGCAAGGGTCATTGCGCGTCTTTTTTGGAAGCGTCGATATCAGGGGCATCGACGGCCTTCATGCCGACAACGTGGTAGCCCGCATCGACGTGCAGACATTCGCCGGTAACGCCTGAGCTAAGGTCGGAAAGCAGGTAGAGCGCGGATTTACCAACCTCTTCCTGCGTCACGTTGCGGCGCAGCGGCGAGTTCAGCTCGTTCCACTTCATGATATAGCGGAAATCGCCGATACCGCTGGCGGCAAGGGTTTTGATCGGACCCGCCGAGATCGAATTGACCCGGATGTTGTCTTTGCCAAGATCTTCGGCAAGGTATTTCACCGACGCCTCCAAAGCGGCCTTGGCGACGCCCATCACGTTGTAATGCGGCATCACCTTTTCGGCGCCGTAATAGGTGAGGGTCAGCAGGCTGCCGCCATTTGGCATCAGCTTTTCGGCGCGCTGGCAGACGGCGGTAAAGGAATAGACCGAAATATCCATGGTCATGGCGAAATTGGCAGCCGAGGTTTCGACATAGCGGCCGCGCAATTCGTTCTTGTCGGAAAAGCCGATGGCGTGAACCACGAAATCAAGCTGGCCCCAGATCTTTTCGATATGGGCAAACAGCGCGTCAAGCGAAGCCGGGTCGGACACGTCGCAATCGACCATTTCAGACATGCCAATGGTGGCAAGCAGGGGTTCAACCCGTTTCTTGAACACATCGCCCTGATACGAAAATACCATGTCAGCGCCCTGTTCGGCGCAGGCTTTGGCGATGCCCCAGGCGATTGATTTGTCGTTCGCAAGGCCCATAATCAGCCCGCGCTTTCCGGCCAGAAGTCCAGTTGCCATTCAGTGTCCCTCGTGCGCTTTTTGCGTTAACATTGACGTGTAGGCGATCCGGTGTGCCGCATCAAGGGCGGCGGCGCTGGCTTGTAGTGCGGCGCGCGCGCTATTAGATCAGGCGGGCGAGGCCAAAGCATGGCCCGCAAGGGAGTGGACGGCATGGACAGAAGCGGTATTTTCGCGGGCGATGACCCTTTTGCCATCGCGCGCGATTGGTTGGCCGAAGCCGAGGCAACCGAGCCGAATGACCCCAACGCGATTGCGCTGGGAACGGTGGATGCTGCTGGCATGCCCAATGTTCGGATGGTGCTGCTGAAGGATATCGAGCCTGCGGGTTTTGTGTTCTACACCAACTTTGGCAGCGCCAAAGGCCAAGAGATTGCCGGTGCGGGCAAAGCGGCCTTCGTGATGCACTGGAAGTCGTTGCGCCGTCAGATCCGGGTGCGGGGTATTACGTCGACCGAGCAAGGCGTGGCGGCGGACGAGTATTATGCCTCGCGCAGCCTGAAAAGCCGACTGGGGGCCTGGGCGTCGCAGCAATCGCAACCGCTGTCGTCGCGCCTGTCGCTGATGGCCGAAGTGGCCAAGGTGACAGCATCCAAGGGCACAAATCCGGCGCGGCCGCCATTCTGGGGGGGAATTCGCATTCAACCGCTGGAGATCGAGTTCTGGGCCGACGGCGCCTTTCGGTTGCATGATCGATTCCGGTGGCAGCGTAACAGTCTGAAAGACGTGTGGAAAATCGACCGGCTTAATCCATGAATTTCACGCTTCGTGAAAATCCGAACGTATAGTTTGTTCGGTTTTGCACTTGAAAGCGCGACACTATTGGCCGATTGAGTAGGGACGAAGGGCTTTATCTGGGGAAACGGCTCTGATCATGAATGAAGAAGAAAACGCCACGCATACCGTGCATGGCAAAGTTAAATGGTTTGATCCTACCAAAGGATTTGGCTTTATCGTTGCGGATGAGGGCGGGTCTGACATCCTGCTGCATGCGAACGTGTTGCGCAATTATGGCCAAAGCTCGGTTGCCGATGGCACCGACATCACCGTGCTGGTGCAAATGACCCAGCGCGGGGTTCAGGCGGTCGAGGTCGTCAAGATCGCGGCACCTGTGGGCATGTCATTCCCGCTGGGAGATGACAATACCATCGCCACGCCCGAAGAGATTGCCGCCAGACCACTGGAACCTGCGCGCGTCAAATGGTTCGACAAAGGCAAGGGCTTTGGCTTTGCCAATGTGTTTGGCCGCCCCGAGGATGTGTTTGTGCATGTCGAGGTTCTGCGCATGTCTGGTTTCGCCGATCTGGCAGCTGGCGAAGCGGTTTGCCTGCGAATCATCGATGGCAAACGCGGGCGCATGGCGGTACAGGTGGTGTCATGGGAAGCTGCATCGCGCAACGAGGGCTGATAGCCATTATTTTGTCGGCAGGGCTGCCTTTGGCGGCGCTGGCCGAGTGTTCGGAGGGTGCGGTGCAATTGCGCGGCACGTCCGGCACGGCGCGGTTCACGGTGGAATTGGCCGATACACCCGGTGAACGGGCGCAAGGGTTGATGAACCGCGACAGCATGGCGTCGTCGGCGGGCATGCTGTTTGTCTATGAACAGCCGCAACACGCCCGGTTCTGGATGAAAAACACCCTGATCCCGCTGGATATGGTTTTTGCCGATGCCACAGGGCAAGTGACGCGGGTGCATTCCAACGCCATTCCGCAAGACCTGACGCCGATCGACGGCGGCGAGGGCGTGGCCTTTGTGCTGGAGATCAATGGCGGCTTGGCCAAACGCATGGGCATTGCCGAGGGTGCAGCGCTGCGCCACCCGGTGATTGACCAAAGCCAGGCGTTTTGGCCCTGTTTGGGCGAATAGTCGTATTTCCGGTGTCATGGCGTCTGGCAGGTTTTCTCAATCGCACTTTGCCAAAAGGCTTTGGTGAACAGGGATGCGTGTTGCGGCAAGTAAAACGCAAAATGCTGCAATAGACGCTTTTCAAGCGCCGCAGTAGACTGTAGGAAGCACGCAGTCGGGGCGTAGCGCAGCCTGGTAGCGCATCTGGTTTGGGACCAGAGGGCCGTAGGTTCGAATCCTATCGCCCCGACCATTTCCTTTTTCATTGATATGCAGAGCAATCTGCCTTTCGCCTGTTTTCCGGGCCTGTCTAGCGCTGGATTCTAACCGGATACGCCGATTTAGCAGTCGTTTTCGCGTAATTGGTAAAATAATTTTACCTGTTAGCGATATCATTTTGCCAGATTGATTGACGCAGCCCCCTGATCTTTGGCATGGTCGGTTTCAATCGACCCGACGTCGGAAATGGGTCGTCAGATCATAGGGGGGAATGCCGTGGGTGGATTACTATCCATTTCCAGTCTGATTGACGGTGTAAACGAACGGATCGGCAAGGCGGTGTCCTGGCTGATCCTGGTTGCGGTGCTGGTCAGTGCCGGCAACGCGATCATTCGCAAGACACTGAATATGTCGTCGAATGGCTGGCTTGAATTGCAGTGGTATTTGTTCGGGGCGGCGTTTCTGCTGGCCTCGGCCCATACGTTGAAACAGAACGAACACATCCG
>JBAVTI010000058.1:0-9281 GCA_049696055.1 Paracoccaceae bacterium
GGCTTTGGCGGCGAAATCTGCTTAAGCAGTTGAGATCGCAGGCTTAATGCAGTGGTTTTGGCGGAAACGGCGGGTATGTTTGACGTATGGCGAACGTATGGCGGACGCACATACGCTGATGGCGCAAAAGCGCCGTTAACCATGGTGGCGAATCGGGGGGGGGTATGCCGCCGCGCCTGTGAGCAGAGTCACGGCGCGGCAGCGGGCCTTTATGCTTGCAGCAGACGGCGCAACAGTTGCAGGTCGTCGGAAAGTTGGCTGTCGGTCGACATCAGCTCTTCGATCTTGCGCACGCCGTGAATGATGGTGGTGTGATCACGCCCGCCAAAACGACGGCCAATTTCGGGCAGGCTGCGCGGGGTAAGCTGCTTGGACAGATACATCGCAATTTGACGCGGGCGGGCGATGTTGCGCATACGCTTGGGGCCGATCATGTCGGACAAGCGGATGTTGTAATGTTCGGCGACCTTGCGCTGAATTTCCTCGATCGTGACCTTGCGATCGGAGGCGCGCAGGATGTCGGCAAGGCAGTCTTGGGTGAGATCGAGGGTGATCTCACGGCCCACCAGGCTGGCAAAGGCGAACAGACGGGTCAGCGCGCCTTCAAGAACGCGGACGTTGGTGGTGATGCGGTGCGCCAGAAATTCGACAACGCCGTCGGCCAATTGCAGGCCCTTGTATTGGCTGCGGTAGAACTCGGCCTTTTGTTGCAAGATGCCAAGGCGAAGCTCGTAATCGGTGGGATGCAGATCGACAACCAGACCGCATTGCAGGCGCGATTTGATCCGCTCTTCGAGGTCTTTGATCTCGCCCGGCGCGCGGTCAGCCGAGATGATAATCTGTTTGTTCTGATCAACGAGGGCGTTGAAGGTGTGGAAAAACTCTTCTTGAGTCGAGTCTTTGCCGGCGATGAATTGCACATCGTCAACCATCAGCACATCGACGGAGCGGAAGAGTTCCTTGAAATCCATGATCTGGCGTTCGCGCAGGGCCTGCACGAAGCGATACATGAATTGCTCGGCGGAGAGATAGAGCACCCGCAATTCGGGCTGCCGGGTATGCAACTCATGCGCGATGGCGTGCATCAGGTGGGTCTTGCCAAGGCCAACGCCGCCGTAAAGGAACAGCGGGTTAAAGGTGACCGGCCCCCCTTCGGCGACACGGCGGGCAGCGGCATGGGCAAGTTCGTTCGGTTTGCCGACCACAAAGGTATCAAAGGTAAAGCGACTGTCGAGCGGCGCACCCGGCACATCAGAATCAGCACCGTTGCGCGGTTTGAGAGCGGGCTTGGCCTTGGCTGCGGGCGCAGTGGTGCGCGGCGCGGCAGGGCGGGAGGCGGCACTGACGGCAAATTCGATCCGCTCGATCTCGGCCCCGGCGACATTGAGATGGTGGCGAATGTGATCAGAGAAATTGCGCGAGACCCAATCGCCGAAAAACACGGTCGGCACTTCGAACGACGCAACGCCGTTCTTGAGGCCCGAGAGTTTCAGCGGTTCGATCCATGTGGTGTAGTTATTTTTGCCAACCTGCATGCGCAGGTCTTCGCGTATCTTGCCCCAGGATTCGTTCGTCATCTTTTGACCCGTCTGTCGCCATGCGTTGCTGGCTTGATTGGGGCGCAAAAGCACGCGCCCGTTTCACATACCCACTCACGATCCCCGCGCCGATGGAACGCCATCCGGCAGCCAAGCCTTGAGTGAGGGGCAGAGACCAACAAACCATGGCCGGATAAGCACCGGTCACGTTTTGCCAAAGATAAGGTCTACAGCAAGCAGCGCCGCAGACAGCATAACCTTTTGATCGCAAACCAAAATAAAGCACCGACGCGGCAGAGCGCCAGCTTGCAAGCCTTACTTTCGGATCGCGACCACGTCATGTCCCCCAGGACAAAGTGGAATCGCTTGGACAAGCTAGCAAGGCCGGGCAAGGCCCTGCAACTGATCTTCGTTGTTGACAGAGGTTTGTTGCAGCGAATCCTGAGAGCAGTGCAAATTAGCCACGCCGAGTGATTTAATTGCTTTTAGAAACGCAAAAAGCGCGCCGAAACGGGCGCGCTTGAAGCGTACTAGAAGTGACGCGGTGATCAGGCGGCGGTTGCCAGAGCCTTTACACGCGACGAGAGCCGCGACATTTTGCGCGCGACGGTGTTCTTGTGCAGCACACCTTTGGTGATGCCACGGGCCATTTCTGGCTGGGCTGTGCGCAGAGCCGCAGTTGCGGCCTCTTGGTTGCCAGAGGCCAGAGCCTCTTCAACCTTGCGCAGGTAGGTGCGGATACGCGAACGGCGCGCCTTGTTTACGGCATAGCGCGTTTCGGACTGACGAGCGCGCTTTTTGGACTGGGGCGTATTTGCCATCTATCGATTCCGGTTCTTCAGTTCGTGTCTATCTTGAAGCCGCGTCTTTAGGGGCAGCTTGGGGCCGAGTCAACCGGGGAATGCCCGGTTTTTGTTATCTGTCGCGGAATTGCGGCGTTCGTTTTTCCAAAAAGGCGGCCATGCCCTCTTTCTGGTCTTCGGTGGCGAATAAGGAATGGAACAGGCGACGTTCAAACAGCAGGCCTTCGCGCAGCGTGGTCTCGTAGCTGCGGTTCACGGCTTCTTTGACGGCCATGACGGTGATGCTGGATTTTTCCGAGATTTTCACCGCGGCCTTCATGGCCTCTTCGATCAGGTTTTTGGCGGGAACCACACGGGAAACAAGGCCGCAGCGTTCGGCCTCGGCGGCATCCATGAAGCGGCCGGTCAGGTGCATGTCCATGGATTTGGATTTGCCGACAAAGCGGGTCAGGCGTTGGGTGCCCCCCATGCCCGCGACGACACCGAGATTGATCTCGGGCTGGCCAAATTTGGCGTTGTCGGCGCAGATGATGAAATCGCACAGCATCGCCAGTTCGCAGCCGCCGCCCAGCGCATAACCGGCAACGGCGGCGATGATGGGTTTGCGCACCCGCAGGATCGATTCGCTGTCGGCACCGAAAAGATCGCCGCCAAAGACATCGACGAAAGTTTTCGTTGCCATTTCCTTGATGTCGGCCCCGGCGGCAAAGGCCTTTTCCGAACCGGTAAGCACGATGCAACGCACGGAATCATTGGCGTCTGCGGCGGCCAACGCGCCCGCAAGTTCGTTCATCAGTTTGGAATTCAGGGCATTCAGCGCGTCGGGACGATTGAGGCGGATCAGCGCCACATAATCCTCGATTTCGACGATCAGTGTTTCGTAGGCCATCTGAAGCACTCTCCCTTGGGCAACGCGAAGAGTCCTAACAGTCTTGACGCGGCGATCAAGCTATCTCTGACACTGGGGGCAGTAGAAGGTCGAACGGCCCGACTGAACGATGCGGTGGATCGTGGCGGGGCAGCCGGGAGTAACACAGGGCTGCGCCTCGCGGTCGTAGACCTGAAAGCGGTGTTGGAAATAGCCCAGCTCGCCATCTGCCTGGCGGTAATCACGCAAGGACGAGCCGCCGGCGATAATGGCCTCGGACAGGACCTGACGGATCAGCGGGACGAGGGCGGCGGATTGGTGCGGGGTCAGAGCGCCCGCTTTGGTGGTGGGGTTCAGGCGGGCGCGAAACAGCACCTCGCAGACGTAGATATTGCCAAGGCCCGCGACGATGTGCTGATCAAGCAGGGCGGATTTGATCGGGGTGTTGCGGTTTTGCAGACGGGCGATCAGATAGTTTTCGTTGAAAGTATTACCCAAGGGCTCGGGGCCGATGGATGCAAGCAATGGGTGGGAATCGGCGGTGGCGGTGGTTAGCAAGTCCATCGCGCCAAAGCGGCGGGCATCGTTAAAGGTGATGCGCGCGCCGTTAGCCATATCCAGCACAACGTGATCGTGTTTGGCAGGGGCGGGGTGATCGTGGTGAAACGCACCCAATTGCGCGCCGGAAATCAGCATGCGCCCAGACATGCCAAGGTGGATCAGCAGGGTTTCGGCGGTGGAGAGATCGGCAAGGATGTATTTCGAGCGCCGCCGCAGAGCCAGCACCCGCGCCCCGGTCAGGCGTTCGGCCATGCGTGGCGGGAAGGGCCAGCGCAGGTTGGGGCGGTTGATGGTGGCGGTGGTGATAACCTGACCGGTCATCACCGGATCAAGGCCGGATCTTACGGTTTCAACTTCGGGCAGCTCTGGCATGGAGGGATTCATTCCGTTCGATCACTTCGGAGATGAAGGTAAGGAATCGCGGCATACCCACAAGGTATTTCATCAGCTTGGCCTTCTTGCCGCCCCGAAACGTCAGGACATATTCATATTGGCCCGTGTCCTGGACCGAAATCAGATCCTTCCACGCGTATTGATGACGCAGGAGCAGATATTTTGACGTGTGCAGTATGTCGTGATCGGTGCGCACCTCGTAGGTAAAGATGCCCAAGACCGACAGGGCAATGGCTGCATAAATGCCATAAGCAACAAGCGGCGGCACAAGGAACGGATCGCCGGGCATCGACAGCCCGGTATCGTTGCCGGGCGGCTTGGCCAGAAAGTAAATCAGCGCGGCAGAGACCAGGATCACAATCAATCGCAGGCCCAGAGTCGTGCGCAGGGTGATTGTGCCAAGCGTATCTTGCACCCTGCCGCCTTCGCCCAAGGTGGCCAGAACCCGCAGATCCGAGGGCAGCGGGCGCAGCAATCTGGAACCAAGGGTTTGGCCCATCTTGCCGCGAAATGCGGTATCGCGCCGTCGTTGCGCCAATGTGGCGATGATCCATGCGGCGACGGCCAGACCGATCAGAACATAGGGCGGGACGGTCAGGCCGAAGACCGAAAGCTGATCAAGCATCTGTAATTCCTTGAAGGCGAGACTTTGGGCCGCAGGGGGCGCGGCATAATGGGGTTTTGCTTTAATCGAACTAGGTATATCGAAAAGGCGACGAATTTTGGGCGGATATGTGATGACCGACGACAATCAAGGCACCACGCATTTCGGGTTTCAGACCGTAAATGAAGCGGAAAAGGCCGGGATGGTGCATGGGGTGTTTACCCGTGTGGCCAGCAAATACGACATCATGAATGACGTGATGTCGGTCGGGATTCACCGCATCTGGAAAGATGCGATGATGGATTGGTTGGCACCGCGGCCCGGCCAGCGGTTGTTGGACGTGGCGGGCGGCACCGGGGATGTGGCGTTTCGGTTTCTGAAACGCGCGCCGGGGGCCCATGCGACGGTCTGCGACATGACGGAAAGTATGCTGATTTCAGGGCGGCAACGGGCCGAAGCCGACAGCATGGCAGAGCGGCTGGAATGGGTGGTGGGCGACGCGATGGCGCTGCCGTTCGCTGATAACTCGTTTGACGTTTATACCATCAGTTTTGGCATCCGGAACGTGACGCGGGTGCAGGATGCGCTGAATGAGGCCTACCGCGTGCTGCGGCCCGGGGGGCGTTTGATGGTGCTGGAATTCAGCCAATTGCCCAACCCGGCAATGCAATGGGCCTATGACAAATACAGTTTCAACGTGATACCCCTGATGGGGCAAATGATCGCCGGGGATCGCGAAAGCTATCAGTATCTGGTTGAAAGCATTCGGAAATTTCCAGATCAAGAGACATTCGCGGCGATGATCCGGGCGGCGGGTTTCGGCATGGTGAAATACCGCAATATGACGATGGGCGTAGCGGCCCTGCATTCGGGATGGAAGCTTTAGGTGCGGGGACCTCATAATATTTGGCGGCTGATCCGCACCGGCGCCACGCTGGAGCGCACCGGTGCAATGGGTGTGGTGCTGGAAGCATTCAAGGCACCACCGCGGCTGCGGGTGGCGGCCCATGTGCTGGGCTGGCCGTTCAAGTGGCTGGGACTGAAGGGCGATGTTGATCTGCCGCCCGCCACACGGGCGCTGACGGCGCTGGGGCCAGCCTATATCAAGTTCGGGCAGATATTGTCGACGCGGCCCGATATTGTCGGCGATGAGTTGGCGTTGCAGTTGAAATATCTGCAAGACAAGCTGCCGCCGTTTCCCATCGAGGTGGCGAAACGGATGATCGAGGACGAGCTGGAGCTGCCGGTCGATCAGATTTTCAGCGAATTTTCCGAACCGGTGGCGGCGGCGTCGATTGCGCAGGTGCATCGCGCGCGGCTGGTGGATACCGGGCAGGATGTGGCGGTAAAGGTGCTGCGTCCGGGGATTGAGCGGGCGTTTCGCAAGGATATTGACGCCTTCTATTTTGCCGCACGGTTGATCGAGTTCCTGTCGCCTGCCTCACGTAGGTTGCGGCCAATGGATGTGATTGCGCATTTCGAGGGTGTCGTGCTGGGCGAGCTTGATCTGCGGCTGGAATCGGCGGCAGCGGCGGAATTTGCGGCCAATACCGCCAAGGATGCGGGCTTTCAGGTGCCTGAACCGATCTGGCATTTATCAGCACGCCAGGTGATGACGCTGGGCTGGGCCGAAGGGGCCAATATGGCCGACAACGCGGCGATTGATGCGGCAGGGCATGACCGCACCGTTCTGGGCACGCGGGTGTTGCAGCTGTTTCTGAGCCACGCGCTGCGGGACGGGTATTTCCACGCCGATATGCATCAGGGAAACCTGAAGGTGGCCGCGAATGGCGATATTATTGCCTATGATTTCGGGATCATGGGGCGGCTGGATGAATACACCCGGCGGGTCTATGCGGAAATTCTGTTCGGCTTTATCCGCAAGGATTATCGGCGGGTGGCCGAGGTGCATTTTGAAGCAGGCTATGTGCCAGCCGACCGGGATATCGACGAATTTGCCCGCGCGTTGCGGGTGGTGGGCGAGCCGATTTTCGGGATGGATGCCAGCCGGATTTCCATGGCGCGGTTGCTGGCGTATCTGTTCGAAGTGACGGAACGCTTTGGCATGGAAACCCGGACCGAGCTGATTTTGTTGCAGCGCACCATGGTGGTGGTGGAAGGTGTGGCGCGGTCTTTGGACCCGCATATCAACATCTGGCAGGTCGCAAAGCCGATCGTCGAGGGCTATATCAAGCAAAACGTCGGACCCCTTGCGCTGTTGCGCGATCTGGGGAAAACCGCCCGGATTTTGGCGCGGTTTGGGCCAAAACTGCCGGGAATGGTTGAGGCGCGGCTGATCCAGCAAGCGGCGATGCCAGCACCGATTAAACCGATGCGGCTGGCGCACCCGGCGGTGTGGATGGTGGCGGGGGCGGGGATTTTGGGTCTTGGCGTCTGGATCGGGACGCTGCTTTAAAGCGCCGCAAGTTCCAGCTGCAGGGCGGTGGCGTAATCGGCGGCACCACGTTCGGCCTTCCACAGGCAATGCGCGGCCATGCGCCAGTGAAATGCGGGCGCGAGGGCGTGGTAGCGGGCAACCAGCGCCGGGTCGGGGTAGGCGTTCAGGAAAGCGGCTGCCTGATCGGCCGACAACGGCGCACCGCGATAAAGCCATTGCATGGCAGGCGACAGAAAAGCGGCAAGATCTTCGGTGGGATCACCAATAGCCGGGCACTGCCAATCAATCAGGGTAATCCCTTGCGGATGGCAGATGACATTGCCGGGGACGGCGTCGCCGTGGATCAATTTTGGCTGGGCCAAGGGTGCTATTGCGGCATCCGGGGGCGGAGGCGGCAGAACGCCCGCGCAATCGGCGGCAATTTGCGCGGCCTGATCATGCAGGGCACGACTGCCGGACGGAGCCGGACGGAAATCAGCGGTGGCAATGGGCAAGCGATGCAGCCGCGCAAGGGTATGCGCGACGGGCGCCGGGTCGCCCGACCAGACCGAACCTGCGGCATGGTCATAGGCAAGCCAGCCCGCACCGGTTGCCCGCAAGGTTGGGGCAAGGCCGTACGGGGCCACCAGCCGCAGGGCGCGGGCCTCGGCGACGGAATCGTTGGGGAACAAGGGGCTTGCGGCCTGTGCATCATAAAGTTTGACCACCCACTTGCCCACCTGCCACAACCGATTGCTGCGCCCGCCGGCAAGCGGCTGCCAAGGCAGGCCTGCAAGCGCCGGATTGCAGGCGTCAAGCGCCGCAATCAGGGCGCGCGGGGCAGAGTTTTGGGTCTGAGACAGGGGATCAGGGCGCATGGCAGCCAGACCTAGCCGCTTAGGGCCAAGTCTGGCAAGCCCATGCTGGAGCTATTCGCGCAGGGCGGTGACCAACGCGATCGAAACCTCGATCCCACCTTCGAGAACGACGGTAGAGCCGTTCGCCCCCCCGCGCACTTCGATGATATTGGCATAAGCCTCGACCGGGGTGGTGGTCGTGATTTCGCCGTTAAGGTAGCTTTCCATCTCGAAACTGTATTTGCCTTCGGCCAGAGGATCGCCTTCGATATCGACTGGTTGCCAATCCAATGCGTCACTGGAAACGGCGATATCGACACGGTTGACCACGGTTCCGTCGGCATCCTTTACCACCAGAACCGCCCGATCCGCCCCAGCAGCAGGATTGGGCGACAGGGCGACCGGCGCATCGGTGACCCAAACGGGGGCGGCGGCGCGCGCCTCTTTGCCAACCCAACCCGCCATCTGGGCCATGCCCATCATGCCAAACTGACTACCAATGGCTTCAAGCAGCTGGTTGGTTTTGGCCTGTTGTTCAACCCCCGAAAACGTCGCCAATTGCACGGCGTAATCGGCGGAATCGATTGGGTTCAGCGGGTCTTGGTTTTTTAGCTGCGCGGTCATCATCCGCAGAAATGTTTCAAAATCCGACGCGATTTGCGTGCCGGATGACGTGGTGGCGGCGGCGTTGGCTTTTGCCGGAGCATTGGTGGCGGAAATATCCATCGAGGAGTCCTTTCACAGTCTTAGATCAAGGCCAGAGGCGGTGCCAAGTGCAGCGCCGGGCCGAAGTTGCAGAGGAAGAAAAGCCGGGTCTGGCGCGGCGTTGGTGGGGCTAGCGACAGGTGGGCGCTGCTGGTTCGAGCCGCCCGCCCCCCACTGGCCAAAGCTGAGGCTTGCGCCAGAAAACCCGGCCTGCCGGAATTCCTGCGACAGCTGATCTGCATGGCGGCGCATCAGATCCAATGTTTCGGGACGCTCGGCGACCAAGGTGACGCGGACCATATCGCCGTCTTGCACCAGCGACATATGCAGGCGACCAAGTTCCTCCGGGGCCAACGAAAGCTCTAGCGTGCCGGAGCCTGCGTCGCGCGAAAAGTCGATCAGGGCGGGCACAAGGGCGGTGGGCACGGCGGTTCTATCCGATGCAACCGGGCTGGCGGTGATCTGGGATAGCGACAAGCTGCGGGGGGATTCCGCGGAATCGAGACGCATGGGCAGAGGCGGGAGAGGATCGGCGGTGGCGATCTGTGGATCGGCAGCGGGATCTGGCAGCTGGG
>JBAVTI010000059.1:0-3102 GCA_049696055.1 Paracoccaceae bacterium
CGGTGGTTGTGCTACTGGGCTCGATTGCGGCATTTGCGGCGTTCATGGCGCTGGGCTGGGGGTTTGATCTGGCGCTGTACCGGGCGGCGACGGTGCTGGTGGCGGCAAGCCCCTGTGCCATCGTGATCTCGGTTCCGGCGGCGATATTGTCGGCGCTGTCGGCGGCGGCGCGGGGCGGCGTGTTGTTCAAGGGCGGGGCGGCGCTGGAAACCTTGGGCGCGGTGCGGACCTTTGTGTTTGACAAGACCGGGACGCTGACGACGGGGCGGGCCGAAGTTACGCAGGTGGTGACGCTGGAGGGCGACGAGGACGGGTTGCTGGCACTGCTGGCGGGACTGGAGGCACAATCAGAGCATCCGATTGCCGATGCGATCCGGCGGGCGGCCGATGCGCGCGGTCTGGTGCCATCGGCGGTGCAGTCGGTGACGTCGAGCCCCAGCGAGGGCATCATCGGGCTGGAGGCGCGCGGTGCGGTCTGGGCGGGCAATCCGCGCATGGCGCTGCGGATGGCGGCGGATCTGGACATTCCGGCGTTGCAGGTTTTGGCAGATGGCAGTCAGACGGTGGTTTATGTGGGCCACGGCCCGCTGGTGCTGGGGGCGGTGACGGTGGCGGACCAAGTGCGCGACACCTCGGCGGCGGGGATTGCCGCGCTGCGGGCGGCGGGCGTCGAGCGGATCGTGATGATGACCGGCGACCGGCGGGCGGTGGCGCTGCGGATAGGCTTGGCGCTGGGCCTTGCGCCGGAGGATGTTCACGCCGACCTGTTGCCCGAGGACAAGGTGGCCCTGGTCAGCGAGCTTGCCGCCAAGGGCAAGGTGGCCTTTGTCGGCGACGGGGTGAACGATGCCGCGGCGCTGGCGCGGGCGGATGTGGGTATTGCCATGGGGGCGGCGGGCAGCGAGGTGGCGTTGCAGGCCGCCGATGTGGCGCTGTTGTCGGAAGACATGGCGCGGCTGGCGTTGGCGCATCGGCTGGCACGCCGCACCGGGGGCGTGATCAAGCAAAACCTGATCTTTGCCATGGGGGCGATGGGGGTTTTGGTGGTGGCAGGCGTGTTTTTCGAGTTGCCGCTGCCAGTGGCGGTGATCGGCCACGAGGGCGGCACGGTGTTGGTGGTGCTAAACGGCTTGCGGTTGTTGTTTGACGGTATTTGGGCGGGCGCGGGTAAGGGCGGGCGGGCGTGAGGCTAATGCGATCCAAGGGCGCATAGTTAATTTTTCAGATTAAGAATATCCCCTAAGCGATTGGCAGAACGACAGAAAAAACACTTCCTTGGCCAAGGGTGCTGTCGATGCGAAAGCGGCCCCGGTGGCGATTGACGATGTGTTTGACGATGGCCAGCCCAAGGCCGGTGCCACCTTTTTCGCGTGAGCGGTGATTGTCGACGCGGTAAAAGCGTTCGGTCAGGCGGGGCAGATGGACCGGGTCGATGCCTTCGCCACGGTCAATCACCTCGATCATCACCGCCGGGCCGCGCAGGCCGGGATCGCGCGCCACGTGGGACAGGCGCACAGTGACGCGCTTGCCGGGCAGGCCGTATTTCACCGCGTTTTCGATCAGGTTGTGAAAAACCTGAGTTAGTTGGTCGGGCTCGGCGGGGATGGTGAAATCGCCGTCATCGGTGATCTTTTCGATGGTCACCCCCGATGTGGTGGCCATCGGGGTAAGGGTGGCGATGGCGGCGCCGACAAGAGCGCGCAGATCGACGCGTTCGGTGGGGCGCACGCGTTCTTCGGACTCGACCCGGCTAAGCTGCAAAAGATCGCGCACAAGGCGGTTCATCCGTTCGGCCTCGCGGTGCATGATGCCGAGAAAACGGGTGCGGGCGGTGGGGTCATCGCGGGCCGCACCCTGCAAAGTTTCGATGAATCCCAGCAAGGCGGTCAGGGGCGTGCGCAACTCGTGGCTGACGTTGGCGACGAAATCACGGCGCATCTGGCCCATTTGTTCCAGTTCCGAGATGTCTTCGAACACGCAGAGCGCGTTGATTCGGGCCCGATCGGGGACCGGGCTGATTGTGACACGGTAGGTGGTGTCCTGAGTCGGGCCGGTAAGGACATAGCGCGCAACGCTGGGTGTTTCGTGGCGCAGGGCCTGCGTGATGCCGTCGCCGACGCTGGGCTGGCGCAGCGACAAAAGGAAGTGGCGTCCTACGGCACTTGCCCCCAGCAAAACAAGGGCGGCGGGGTTGGCCGCACTGACTTGTTCGTCGGCATTGATCAGGATGGCGGGCAGCGGAATACCGGCCAACAGGCTGGTGACAAGCTGGGTATGGGGTGCCGGGTTATCCATTGGCCTGGTGCCCCCCGTGGGGCGTAAAAAGTGGCGGGCGGACTGATTTTGTCATAAAGCTGTTACTTAAATTTTGCATTGCTGTCACACCGCCGGACTAGAGGGTTTGCAGGCCCGAAGGCCATGTTGAACACATGAGGAGAGACTTATGAAATCTGTCAAGCTGGGAGCGTCAGTGCTTGTGGTTGCTGCGATGTCGGCAGGGGTTGCCGCCGCACGCGACAACGTCCAGACCGCCGGTTCGTCGACCGTGCTGCCCTATGCCACGATTGTTGCCGAAGCATTTGGCGAAAACTTTGACTTTCCGACACCGGTTGTGGAGTCGGGTGGTTCGGGTGCCGGGCGCAAGAAGTTGTGCGAAGGGGTGGGCGAAAATACCATCGACATCGCCAATTCGTCGTCGCGTATCAAGCAATCGGACGTTGATCTTTGCACCGCCAACGGCGTGACCGAGATCATGGAAGTGCGTTTTGGCTATGATGGCATCGTGTTTGCATCCGACATCGCAGGGGCCGAGTTTGCCTTTACCCCGGCGGATTGGTTCAATGCGCTGTCGGCGCAGGTGGTCAAGGACGGCGCTTTGGTGGCCAATGCCAACAAGACCTGGGCGGATGTGAATGCTGCCCTGCCGGCGCAAGACATTCTGGCGTTTATTCCGGGCACCAAGCACGGCACGCGTGAAGTGTTTGATACCAAGGTGATCGAAGAGGGCTGCAAGGCCACCGGCGCCTATGATCTGTTCCTTGCCGCGTCTGCCGGTGCGGATGATGATGCAAAGAAGAAAGACGCTGTTGCAGGCTGCATGAC
>JBAVTI010000060.1:0-11945 GCA_049696055.1 Paracoccaceae bacterium
GATTTGACCTGTGGCTTGATCTTGTTGGCCACATGTTCATGCCCGCCTTGGCGCTGGCGATACCCTTGGCTGCGATCATTGGGCAATTGCTGAAACAAAGCCTGAAGGAAACCATGCATCTGGATTACGTCACTCTTTCCCGCACCAAGGGGTATGGCGAAAACCATGTAATACTGCGTGAGGCACTTCCGAATGCTGTTCTTCCGACCCTGACGTTGGTGGGGGTTCAATTCACTTTCTTGATTGGCGGCACCGTTATCATCGAGCGGCTGTTTTCCTATGAAGGGCTGGGGAATATGGCGATTGATGCGGTGATCAACCGCGACTTGCCGCTGATCCAAGGGATTGTGATCCTGTTTGCGGTCATTTTCACCGGGGTGAACCTGTTGGTCGATCTGACCTATGCGATGTTGAACCCGAGGTTGCGGCATGGTGGATAGCAGATCATCACTTCGTCGCCCACTTGGCGCAAGGTTGTGGCTGGCAGGCGGCTGGCTGCTTATGCTGGTCTTGGCTGCCCTGTTCGCGCCGTGGATTGCGCCAAAGGACCCGCTCGCACAAGACTTGTTTCTCGGACGAATGCCGCCGTTCTGGGTGGTTGGGGCAGAGCCGGGTTATGTGCTTGGCACCGACAGTCTTGGCCGCGATGTGTTTAGCCGAATCTTGCATGGGGCAAGGATTGCATTATTTGTGGCATTGGCAGCAGGCAGTATTACATGCCTGATCGGCGCGACTTTGGGGCTGATCGCTGGCTATTTCCGCGGTTGGGCCGACATCCTGATTTCCCGGCTGGTGGATATCTGGATGGCCTTCCCTCCGGTTCTCTTTGCCATTTTGCTCGTCGCCGTGATCGGCACCGGGTTAACGTCAATTATCTTGGCAATTGTGATCATCGACTGGACCCGGTTCGCTCGTGTGGTTCGTGCCGAGGCGATGGGTCAAGGCGCGATGGATTATGTGGCATCAGCTCAGGTAGCTGGGAGGACAAAAATTGGCACTATGCTGGCGGAAATCCTTCCAAATGTGCTTCCGACAATTGTTGTCCTCCTGACTCTGGAAATGGGGATTGCAGTCATCGTCGAGGCGATCTTAAGCTTTGTAAACCTGTCAATTTCCACCGATGACCCAACTTGGGGCAGCATGATATCCGAAGGCCGCACATCGGTTCATCAGGCGTGGTGGGTGTTGGTTTTTCCGTTGATCACGCTGTTTCTGACGGTGCTGTCGTTCAGCCAACTTGGCGAAGGGTTGAAGGACCGCTTTGACCCGGTGCTACGATGACAGCGTTTCTGTCGGTCCGTAATCTTTCGGTGGGGCTGCGCGGCACCAAGGACAGGCTTTTGCGCAGCGTTAGTCTCGATTTGGCACCCGGCGAGGTACGCGGGCTGGTCGGCGAAAGCGGGGCTGGAAAAAGCATGATCGGCAAAGCGATCCTTGGCACCTTGCCCTTGTCGGTTACGGTGGTTGGCGGCGAGATCTGGTTGGGTGGGGTTGATCTGCTGCGTCTAAAGCCGTCTGAACGCCGTCGTCAGATCGGCGCTACGGCGGCGCTGATCCCGCAAGATCCCCTGACTGCGTTAAACCCATCGCGCAGGATTGGCCCGCAGATCACTGACCGTTTGGTGGATATTTTGGGCTGGCCCCGCAAGGCCGCAGATGCGCGGGCGTTGCAACTGCTGGAAGAGGTTCATATTCCCGATGGCCACCGCGTGCTGCGCAGTTATCCACATGAGCTTTCTGGCGGCATGCGGCAGCGGATCCTGATTGCAAGCGCCTTTGCCGCAGAGCCAAAACTGATTGTTGCCGATGAACCGACGACAGCACTGGATGTGATGGTGCAAAAGCAAATCCTCAAACTGATCCGCGAGATGCAGGCGCGGCACGGCACCGCGCTTTTGTTTGTCACCCATGATCTCGGCGTGGTCTCAAAGGTCTGCCAAAGCTTGTCAGTGCTTTATGCGGGCAAGGTGATCGAAGACACGAATGTCGCCGATTTCTTTGCGGGTCCTGCCCATCCCTATTCCGCCGCCCTGCTGGCCGCGACGCCGAAGTACACTGATCCCGTTGGGTCACTAACCCCGGTGCCAGAACAGGTTGTCGCTGCAGTTCGCGCCGAAGTTGCCACCGCAGACGAGGAGTGGACCAATGACTAAGCGCCCGCTTTTTCAGGTGCGCGATTTGCGCCTTTCCTTGGCCGATTTGACTGCAAAACCACTATTCGGCGCAGCTCCAAGGATCGAGATACTAAGGTCACTTTCCTTTGATATTCCAAAAGGCGAAGTATTCGGTATCGTCGGGGGCTCCGGCTCGGGCAAATCGACCTTGGGTCGCGCTATGGTTCGGCTGCTGGAACCGTCGGGCGGCACCATTCTCTTCGATGGCCAGGATATCACTCATTTGCCCGAAACAGCGCTTCGCCCGCTCCGGCGGCGATTTCAGATGATCTTTCAAGACCCGATGTCCTCCTTGAACCCGCGCCGTCGGGTTGCCGGAATCATTGCCGGCCCCCTGGCCCTCCACGGCTTTGACCAGATTGATAAACGGGTGGATGAAGCGCTTGATCACGTTGGCCTGCCACGTGCGATGCGCCGCCGGTTTCCCCACGAGCTTTCGGGCGGTCAACGCCAACGTGTCGGCATCGCCCGCGCCATTGCGATGAGACCCGAGTTCATTCTGGCGGATGAGATCGTGTCAGGGTTGGATGTTTCAAGCCAAGCGCAAGTGCTGAATCTGCTCGAGGGGCTGGTGCGCGATCTGGGCCTGACGCTTGCGTTCATCAGCCATGATCTGTCGGTGATCCGCCGCCTTTGCACCCGGATCATGGTTCTGCATCGGGGCGTGGTGGTTGAAAACGCCCCCTCGGCCCAACTTTTTGCGGCCCCCCAAGCTGCCTACACCCGCGAATTGCTGGATGCCATTCCGCTGCCAGACCCTGCCCAACTTTGGGATTAGCGATCGGACGGCCTGTTTAACCGCACAATTGTATCCTTTAAGCCCGCGTTCACCGCGATGCGTTACACCTGAATGTGGGTGTTATGAATGGGTGTGTGAATGGCTAGGGCAGGTAATGCCGCGCCAGTCATCATCAAACGAAAGAAAGTCATACAAGGCGGTGGTCACCACGGTGGGGCGTGGAAGGTTGCCTATGCCGATTTTGTGACCGCGATGATGGCGTTCTTTCTGTTGATGTGGCTGCTCGGCTCGACTTCTGAAGATCAACGCAAAGGGGTGGCTGATTACTTTAGCCCCACAATTCCGATCAACCGCAACTCGGGCGGCGGTGATGGGGCTTTAGGTGGTGACAGTGTGTTTTCCGAGGAAACCAAAGTGCAAAACGGCACGGGCGCTTCCAACATAAAACCAACGGATAGCCAACAAGCACGCGGTGCCGCCGATGCACAGGGCGAAGCCGATGAAGAGCAATTGAAAGAAGTTGAAAAAGCACTTTCTGCCCTTGGCGGTGAAAGCATGACCATGGAAATGGCGTTGCGTCATGTAGTCACCAAGGTTACGGATGAGGGGCTGGTTATCGAGATATTCGATCTGGAAGATGTGCCCCTGTTTGCCGAAGGCACAGCAGTTCCGCAGCCGATTATGCATGATATTGCCGCAATGCTGGCCGAGGTTCTGGCGCTGTCCACCAACAGCCTTGCGGTCAACGGGCATGTCAAATCATACCCGATCACCTTGATCGAGAACCCGGTTTGGGATCTGTCAGCATCACGTGCTGACACCATGCGCGGGCTTTTGGAAGCTGCGGGCCTTCCTGAAGGTCGGACGCAGCGGGTTAGCGGTTACGCCGACCGTAAACCGGTGACCGCCGATCCGATGGCATTGCGCAACAATCGGCTGGAGGTGATATTGCTGCGCAAGGGCAATCGCTAAGCCAAACCAACCTAACGGGCATCGTCTGGTCGGTTTGAAGGTGCTTCAATCATTGAATCGGATCGGTTTAGGACTTTCCGTGCCTAAACCGATCAATTGAAATCGCTCCAATTTTATCTGTTAGCCTGATTTTAAGGTGCGATCTGCAGGTTCGACCCATCAGGAGTCGAAGCAGCAGAAAGGCGCTATCCGATGACCATTTCCTCCTCGCTCAATGCAGGGGTGGCTGGGCTTAATGCCAATGCCACACGTCTGGCCTCCATTGCCGACAATATCGCTAATTCTGGCACTTACGGATACAAACGCGCTTCGACCGATTTCCAAAGCATGGTCATCACCGAAGCACCCGGCGCCGGTAGCTATTCCGCCGGTGGGGTGCGGGCCACAACGGCGCGGTTGATCGACGAGCGTGGCGCGCTTGTCGGTACCTCGAATGCGCTTGACCTTGCGATTTCCGGGCGTGGCATGTTGCCAGTAACGCAATCTACTGGTTTGAACGACGTCTCCTCGGATCAGACGTTGATGATGACGTCGACCGGTTCATTCCACCCGGATGCCGCCGGGGTCTTGCGCACACAATCTGGGCTTGTCTTGCTGGGTTGGCCCGCAAACGCCGACGGCACGATTCCGGTGTTGCCGCGTGATACGATGGTTGGCCTGCAACCGGTTGTGGTAAATGCAAACCAGCAGGCAGGTGATCCGACCACGGAAATGCGGTTGGGTGTAAACCTGCCCGCCACGGCAACTATGTCCACCGCAGCAGGCACCGCCCTGCCCTTGTCGGTCGAGTATTTTGGTAACCTTGGTACGTCGGACGCATTGGATATCACCTTTACGCCGACGATTCCGGCAACAGGGGCGTCCAACGAATGGACATTGGTGATCCGCGATTCGGCCCAGGCTGGGGCGATAATTGGTGAATACACGCTTACCTTTGATGCTACCCGCGGCAATGGCGGCACCCTTGCTTCGGTCACTGCGGTGTCTGGTGGCGCTTACAACGCAACCGACGGTACGCTTGACTTGACCGTGGACGGTGGGCCGCTGTTGATGACAATTGGCAAACTGGGGGATCCGAACGGCTTGACCCAGCTTTCAGACAGTTTTGCGCCGACCTCTATTATCAAGAATGGCTCGCCCACGGGCAATCTGACGGCTGTCGAAGTTGATGAAAACGGTTTTTTGAACGCCACCTATGATACTGGCTTTACCCGCCGCCTTTATCAGATCCCGCTGGTGGATGTGCCCAACTTGAATGGCCTCATTGCGTTGAACAACCAAACCTACGCAATCTCACCCAGTTCGGGATCGTTCTTCCTCTGGGATGCTGGTGATGGCCCGACAGGGTCTGTTGTTGGCTATGCACGCGAGGGGTCGACCACCGATGTCGCGGGTGAGTTGACGAACCTGATCCAGACTCAGCGTGCCTATTCGTCAAACGCCAAGGTGATCCAGACCGTCGACGAAATGCTGCAAGAAACCACCAATATCAAACGATAAGGTGGGCTGAACCATGACCATTTCCAGCACTCTAACTTCTTCGATGTCCGGTTTAACCGCCGCATCCCGTGCGGCCGAATTGGTGTCATCCAACATCGCCAATGCAATGACCGAAGGTTATGGTCGTCGGGATCTGCAACTTGGGTCCATCGTCTTGGGTGGTTCTGGGCAAGGCGTGCGCGTTACCGGCGTTACCCGCGCAGTAGATCAGGCGTTGCTGTCTGATCGTCGGATTGCCGAAGCGGGGGCAGGTGATCGCGATGCCCGCGCCGCCTTTCTGTCTGGATTGGAAGCGGCGTTGGGCACCCCAGAAACCGAAGGATCGCTGGGGGCGCGGATCGCCGCTTTTGACGCCAGCCTTATCGAAGCGGCAGGCCGCCCTGAATCGCAAACCCGTCTTACCAACGTGCTGGACTCCGCTCGCAACCTGACTGCGCATATTGGTGCGGCCTCGGATCAGATTCAGGCCGCCCGCACCGATGCTGACAATCAGATTGCGCTGCAGGTTGGAAAGCTGAACACCACTTTGGCGAAAGTGGCTGAAATGAACACGCAGATTACAGCGCATACCGGTGCCGGGCGCGATGCGTCGGCGTTGATGGATCAACGCCAGCAGTTGATAGATCAGATCGCAACCATTGTGCCTTTGCGCGAGGTGAACCGCGATCATGGGCAAATTGCGCTCTACACGACGGGCGGTGCGTCCTTGTTGGATGGTCGGCCAGCTACTTTCGGGTTTACCGGGGTGGGCCAGGTTACCCCAGACATGACCCTCGCCTCAGGGGCGCTATCAGGGCTGACGTTGAATGGCCGTCCCGTCACCACAGATTCCAGCGGTCTGCTCGCGGGCGGTACTCTGGCCGCACATTTCGCCGTTAGAGACGAGCTTGCGCCCAACGCGCAAACCAGCCTTGATGCTGTCGCCCGCGACCTCGTCGAACGCTTTGCTGACCCGGCATTGGACGCAACGCGCGCGCCTGGCGACCCGGGGTTGTTCACGGACGCGGGTGCGGCCTTCCTTCCCACCAACGAAATCGGCCTGGCACAAAGGATGAGCGTCAATGCCGCCGTCGATCCGGCGCAGGGTGGCGCGGTGTGGCGTCTGCGCGATGGCCTTGGTGCCGCAGCACCGGGAACTAGCGGAAATTCCGCGCTGCTGTCGGCGTTGCAGGAAACCTTGGTTGCCCAGCGTATTCCGGTGTCCGGCGGCTTTTTGTCCGGTACTCACAGCTTTTCGTCGCTTGGTGCGGACATGCTTTCAGGTGTCGCGTCTTCGCGGTTGTCAGCAGACGCCGAAGCCAGTTTTGCCACAGCCCGCGCAACAACCTTGAAAGAGCAAGACATGCAAAACGGCGTCGACACCGATCAAGAGCTGCAAAAGCTGTTGCTGATTGAACAGGCATATTCCGCGAATGTCCGCGTCATGCAGACGGTGGATGACATGATCAACACCTTGCTGGGGCTCTGAAATGGCATTGGTATCCTTGGGTGACATGGCGCAATCCTTCATGTTGCGGCGTCAAAACCTGGCGTTAAAATCCGACATGCAGACTTTGGCCTTGGAAATGACCACTGGGCGCCATTCCGACATGACTAAAGAAAACGGTGGGGACTATTCACCGCTAAGTGCGCTCGACGCAACTTTGTCGCGGTTGAAGGCGTTCGGGTCCGTCACCACTGAAGCCGCGCTTTTCTCGCAGACCATGCAGACCGCCCTATCCACCATCGACGGTTTGGCGTCCGAGGCCAGCGTTTCCTTGTTGCGTGCCGCCGATGCAGCGCAGGTAGCTGCGGTGAACAGTCTTGGCACGGATGCGCGGCAAAAGTTCGAAACGGTGGTTTCGGCCCTGAACACGCGGGTCGGCAACCGAACCTTGTTTGCTGGCCAAGCCACTGACCGCCCCGCAACGGTTGACGCCGAAACCATCTTGTCTGCATTGGACACGGCCACCGTCGGGGCGTTGACTGCGCTCGACGTTGAAACCGCCGTCGACACTTGGTTTTCCGACCCGTTGGGATATGCGGCCACTGCCTATCTCGGTGCCGGCCCGTTGGTGCCGATACATATTGCACCGGGTGACACCACGCAAATTGGTATCACCGCGATGGACCCTGTGTTGCGCGATACCCTTAAGGGCCTTGCGATGGCTGCGCTTTTGGATCGCGGCACACTTTCTGGTGCGGATGCGGCCCGCTCCGATCTGGCCCGTCGCGCCGGAGAAAGCTTGTTACGTGGCCAGACCGACCGCGCTTATTTGGCTGCAGATCTTGGGATGTCCGAAGGGCAAATTGAGTCTGCAAAATCGCGAAATGAAGCTGAATCCTCGGCGTTACAGATCGCGCGTGCAGGAATCGTGGCCGTCGACCCCTATGAAACCGCCACAAAGTTAGAAGCAGCACAGACCCAACTTGAGACGCTGTATACAATCACTGCGCGTATGTCGCGCCTTAGCCTGGTGGATTTCCTAAGATGATACGCTTTTTGATAGTATTGCTTTGCTTTGCTTTGCCAGCAAGTGCCGGCCCGATCCGCATCAAGGATTTGGTGGAATTCGACGGCGTGCGCGGAAATGATCTTGTCGGCTATGGCCTTGTGGTTGGCTTGAATGGTACCGGCGACGGGATCCGCAACGCTCCTTTCACCGAAGAGATCATGTCAAACCTTCTGGAACGGTTGGGAGTTAACGTGGCAGGCGAACAATACCGCCCTAAAAACGTCGCCGCCGTGTTTGTGACCGCAACTTTGCCTGCCTTTGCGCGGGCGGGCGGGCAGATTGACGTTACAGTGTCCGCCATTGGGGATGCCAAAAGCCTGCTTGGGGGCACCCTGGTCATGACGCCTTTGAACGGTGCTGACGGCCAGATCTACGCCGTGGCGCAGGGCACCATCATCGCCGGTGGTATCTCTGCCGAAGGCGATGCAGCCCGTGTGGTACAAGGCGTGCCCACGGCCGGAATGATCCCATCCGGCGCGCGGGTTGAACGCGAGGTAGAGTTTGATTTTAGCAGTCTTAGTTCACTGCGATTGGCTCTGCGAGAGCCTGATTTTACCACAGCCGGCCGGATCGAGCAGGTGATAAACGGTGAGTTCGGGCGAAACATTGCGATCATGATGGATGCAGGAACGATTGCTCTGGATCTGGATGCGGCAAATATGGCGTCACCAGCCCATGTGTTGGGCCGGGTCGAAAATCTGTTGGTCGAACCTGAAACCCGCGCCCGCGTTGTTGTCGACCAACGTTCGGGGACCATTGTCATGGGCGAAGATGTTCGCATCAGTCGAGTCGCTGTGGCGCAAGGCAACCTTACCCTTCGGATCGAAGAAACTCCGATGGTCATTCAGCCAAATCCGTTCAGTGACGGCGAATCCATCGTCGTTCCGCGCACCAGGGCCGACATCAGTAAAGGCAATGGCACAGGCTTGGCCGAAGTCACCGGCGGTACGGACTTGTCCGAGGTGGTGGCGGGGTTGAACGCGCTTGGCGTCGCGCCGCACGACATGATCGATATACTCAAAAGCATCAATGCTGCAGGCGCGCTGCATGCGGAGTTTTTGGTTCAGTAGGGGCGGTGCTTGGCAGGACGATGTGCTTCTCAGCGGGCGGGCGTTGGGCGGATAGATCTGCACTTCGGGTGCCTCGCAAGCCCATTTCTGCACATTGCCGATGTGTCACTGGTGGGAAGGTAGCGCGGGGCAAGCTCGCGTTCCCTGCGGCGTTGTATCTTCGGATCAAAGATCAGAAATAGCTTCGGACCAAGGCGCCCGATACAAGGCTCCAACCGTTTGCTACCACAAAGAACGCAAGCTTGAAGGGCAAGGATACGATGGCAGGCGGTACCATCATCATGCCCATCGACATCAAGACAGCTGCGACCACCAAGTCGATAATCAGAAATGGCAAAAAGATCAGAAACCCGATCTCAAAGGCCCGTTGTATTTCACTAAGCAGAAACGAAGGCACCATCAGCGAAAGCGGCGCGTCAATGACAGAGCCGCTTTCGCCAGGTCGCAAGGCCTGAAGGGCCGCAAAGGTGTCTGTATCCATACGCGCCGCCATGAAAACTCGGAATGGCGCAAGAGTCGCGGGTATGGCCGCCTGCAGATCAATTTCGCCCCGCGTCAAGGGCTCTACCCCTTTCAGCCAGGCTTCGGTGAACACCGGATCCATCACATACCAAGTCAGGAACAACGCCAGGCTGATAATCATCATATTGGGTGGCGATTGTTGCAGGCCAATCGCCTGACGAAGGATCGAAAGTACTGTAACTATAAAGGGAAAGCAGGTAACCATCACCGCTAATCCAGGCACCAAGCTAAGCACAGTCAGCAGGACAAGTAACTGGATGCTTCTTGCACTAAGCGATCCCTGATCCCCCATATCCAGCGTCAATTCTTGTGCAAGAACCGGCCCTGCAAGGCCAATAAGCAGTAGCGCCAGCGCAATTGCGCGCATCATAGACCGCCGCGCAGGTTTGCAACTTCCGTCAAGCGCACGGCCAACTGCCCCGCTTGGTCGCCTTCAAGCTCCTGCAATTCACCACGCGCGATCAGGCGGTCGCCGACGTAAAGCTCGACGGGGTCATCCACTCGACGATCCAGCGTCAGCACCGCGTCGCGCTGTAGCCGTAGCAATTCGCGCACCAGCGGGCGCGCCTTGCCAACCGAAATAGTGATTTCGATAGGAACTTGTGAGAACGGGTTGGCTTCTGCCATTTCATCCATGGGGAGTTTCCTTTTCTGAAAGCCCAAAAAAGCCGCGAACGGCGGCGGTAATTTCTGCAATGGCACGGTCAAGATCGATCCGCGTTTCGGTGTCGCCAAGTCGGAGGTAAACTTGGCCTTCGCCCAAAGTCGGCTCTTCGATCAAAGTGACCGGAATTCCGGTTGCGTGTTCCAACAGTGCTTCCACAGCCGGTCGCGCAGCGGGATTCAGGATCATCGAAATTGGAGCCTCGGCCAATTTTTCGGCCAAGGGCATAAGCGTTTCCAGCACCAAGGGTGCAAGCGCTTCGCGCGCCATTTCTGGCAGCAAACGGCCAACCATCTCTTGCAACAGCGGCTCTATCGCGCGCAGCACATGCATTCGCGCTTCGTGATAGGTAAAGCCAAGCGCCTGAATGTTATGTGCCAGATCGGCGCGAATCCGCGTCTGATCATCCGACTGAGCGGACACCGCATCGTCCCAACCCGCAGTATAACCCTGTTCATAAGCCGCCAGCCGCACTTCTTCCATGGCACTGATATCGGTCACCACCGTTGAACCAGTGGATTTTTCAGCCGATTCAAAAACTTCCAACCTTAGCATCGCCATCAGGTCTTCTCCTCTTCCGCTTCCATCCAACCGCGGAGGATTTCAACGGATTCGGTTTGGCGTTCTTCAATCAGACGACGCAGGCGGCTCATCGGGTCTTGGGCTTCATAGGCCATATCGCCATCGTCCGTGGCAAAATCCATGGTTGGCAACGCGAAACCATCATCTATCTCACCGGTCAGAACGCGGCCGCTAGTGCCATTGCTCCTGCCATCGCCGAGTTCCGACGACACTCCAGGAAGCGCCAGCGGCACGGGGCCAGAAATCAGCTCGGGTAAGCGGCGGGTGGCGTTTGTCAGAATCGGCCGGATGACGAAAAGCCCCAGAATCAAGGACACCACTGCCAAGACAGCGATCTGGATAATCGACATCAGGTTGATCGGACCAAGGCCGGAAAGCATTCCCGCCTCGATCAGGGTTCCGCTTTCGGGAATCGGTTCAAATGCGAGCGATTTCAACGTCAGCACATCGCCGCGTGTTTCATCCAGCCCAACGGCCGAGGCCACCAATTCTCGCAGTACTGCCAATTCCTCTTCCGGGCGAGGTTGCCAGGATATGGTGCCATCTGCAGCGGTTATCTGCAGCCCGTCCACCAGAACGGCAACGCTGAGCTTTCGAATGGAACCCGGGCTCCGAAGCAGCTCGCGGTTGGTTTCAGACACTTCGAAATTGACTCGTTCGCTGGTGGTGGAAGCCTGGCTTTGGCCGTTGCCACCTGCCGCTGCATCGCCCGAGGGAAGATTAGACGCCACCGTCACATCACTGGAAGGCTCGGTCGCGGAATTGGTGGTTTCCTGCGTGTCGGTGGAAATCGCGACGCGGCCCTTCGGATCAAATGTCCGCTCGGTAATGGATTCGCGTTCTGTGACCACATCGACGCTTACTTCGACAACGGCCTTTCCGGGGCCAACGCGTGCGGCCAGAAGACGTTCCACATTACGGCGCAGATCGGCGCTGCGTTCCGCGCCGCCTGCGTCTTGCACAAGACTTTCGTCGCCGTCGAGGATCAAACCCGCCACAGAATCAATCACCTGAACGTCTTCTGGCTTCATCCCTGACACGGCTGCCGCGATCAGATGCTTCAGAGCCTTCGCCTGTATTTCTGACAAAGACCCCGTCGTCGTGGTGACTGTCACCGATGCTGATGCGAGCTGATCTCGTTGAAATGGTTGGGCGGGGGCTTGGGCAATATGAACGCGGGCTGCGCGAATTTGCGGATTGGAAAGGATTGTACGCGCCAGTTCGCCT
>JBAVTI010000061.1:0-2620 GCA_049696055.1 Paracoccaceae bacterium
TGTGGCGGATGGTTGGGCAAGGGGCCACGCAAATGGTGGTCGGGGCGCGGTCGGCGCTGTTCTTGCCGTTCCGCGAGTTGGGGCTGATTGTGGTCGATGAGGAACACGACAGTTCTTACAAGCAAGAAGAGGGCGTCTATTATAACGCCCGTGACATGGCGGTTTTGCGGGCGGCAATTACCGGATGTCAGGTCATTCTGGCCTCGGCCACGCCCTCGCTGGAATCGTGGGTGAACTGCGAGACGGGCAAATATACCCGGCTTGACTTGGGCGCGCGCTTTGGGGTGGCAGAGCTGCCGACGATGCGCGCGATCGACATGCGCGGGCAAAAGCTGGCGAATGATCGCTGGATCTCGGAACCTTTGGCGCGGGCGGTCGAGGCGCGGGTGAAGGCGGGAGAGCAGGCTTTGATCTTCCTGAACCGTCGCGGCTATGCGCCGGTCACGATTTGCCGGGCGTGTGGCTATCAGGTTGGCTGCGATGATTGCGACGCGCGGATGGTGGAACACCGGTTCCTGAAGCGGCTGGTTTGCCATCAATGTGGGGCGAGCAAGCCGATCCCGACAGCCTGCCCGGAATGCAAGGTTGAGGGTCGGATGGCACCGGTCGGGCCGGGGGTCGAGCGGCTGGCCGAAGAAGTGATCGCGCGGTTTCCGCAGGCACGGGTGGCGGTGCTGTCGTCGGATTTGTTTGGGTCGGCGCGGGCGTTGAAAGAACAGATCGGGGTGATCGCGGCGGGGGGGGCCGATATCATCATCGGCACGCAGATCGTGGCCAAGGGGCACAATTTTCCGCTGCTGACGCTGGTGGGGGTGATTGATGCGGATCTGGGGTTGCAAGGGTCGGATCTGCGGGCGGCGGAACGGACCTTTCAATTGATGCGGCAGGTTGCGGGTCGGGCGGGTCGGGCGGAGCGGAAGGGCGAGGCCTTGTTGCAGACCCATCAGCCGGAACATGCGGTGATCCGGGCTATTCTGGGGGGTGATGAGGAGGCGTTCTGGAAGGCCGAGGCCGAGGAGCGGCGGGTTTCGGGAGTGCCGCCCTATGGACGGATGGCGGGGATTATCCTGTCGTCGCCGGACGTGGCGCTGGCGTTCGATTTCGGGGCGGAGCTGGCCCGCCGGGATGGGCCGCTGCGAAAGATCGGGGCGCAGGTTTTCGGGCCGGCACCGGCCCCGATCGCGCGGGTTCGGGGGCGGCATCGGGTGAGGTTGCTGGTGAAGGCTGATAAAACGGCGGCCTTGCAGGCGGCGATTTCGGAATGGGTGGGGCAGTTAAAGCTGCCGAATAATCTGCGGCTGGCGATTGATATTGATCCGCAGAGTTTTCTGTGAGGGGTGTGTTATGGGGTGCTATAACACGCGTGTTATGACAAGTAAGATATTGATTTTGTTAAATAAGAGATTTTTTGTTAGGGAAATATTAAGGGGTTAACACGGGCATTTCGCCCGCCCGTCAGACCCGGCGCAGGCGCAAGGGGGTGGTGCTGGTGCGCACGATCACCTGCTTTGCCTCGAGATCCAGCTGCACACATTTGACCCACCATCCGGCAGTAGAGCCGCCGGGGAACAGAGTGTCGGGCAGGCTTGGTTTTACGGCGGAGGTCAGATCGGCCACGGTCAGGCCGGGCGGGGCAGAGGGCAAGGCCGCAAGGATGGCGGTTTTCATCGCATCATATTTGGCGGCATCGACCTGATTGGTTTTGCCGGGATGCAGGATGCTTTCAACGCTTTGCTTGGGGTTGGGCATGGGAAACTCGGGTTTAGGCGCATAAGATAGCATGGAACCGGCCAAGAATAAATTGGCGGCTGAGCAGCAAGGCGATGGTCTGACTTGGCTGCCAGAAGCGCAATTGTATCCGGCACAAGCTTGGTCTGGTGAGACTTGGGCGGCGGGTGTATGGACGGTTCATGTTCAAGCCCATTCCCCTTGCCGCTGCCGCCAGCCTGCCCTATTGGCGGCGACCGATTTTCTTGTTGTTCCTGATTGCGGCGGCGCAGCCGATTGCTTTTGCAACATGGTCGGCGCTGCTGAACAACTTTGTGATCGAAAAGGCCGGGTTTACCGGGATCGAGATTGGCTGGCTGCACACGGTGCGCGAGGTGCCGGGATTGTTGGCGGTGGGGGTGATCGCGCTGCTGCTGCTGATCCGCGAACAGGTTTTGGGCATGGTGGCGCTGTTGTTGCTGGGGGTTGCCACGGCGGTGACGGCGTATTTCCCAAGCTATGGCGGGATTTTGACGGTGACGTTGCTGTCTTCGTTCGGGTTTCATTACTTTGAGACGGTGAACCAAAGCCTGCAATTGCAATGGATCGACCGGGCGCGCGCGCCAAAGGTAATCGGCTGGATTGTGGCGATCGGGGCGGGGGCGTCACTGGTGGCCTATGGCCTGATCGTGCTGACATGGGGCGCGCTGGGGTTGGGCTATAATACGGTTTATCTGGCGTCGGGTGGGGTAACGGCGGCGATTGCGCTGTTTTGCCTGGTGGCCTATCCGCAGTTTGAGGCACCGCACCCACAACACAAGCACATGGTTTTGCGCCGGCGCTATTGGCTATATTATGCGCTGCAATTCATGGCGGGGGCGCGGCGGCAGATTTTCGTCGTGTTTGCGGCATT
>JBAVTI010000062.1:0-2618 GCA_049696055.1 Paracoccaceae bacterium
CATTGCCCGGTGCCGTGGATGCGTTTTGCCGATTTTCGGCGGACTGGGGGCGCCAAAGCCTTGGCCAAACCCTTGCCCCGGCGATCCACTATGCCGAAGAAGGGGTGCCGGTTGCGCCGCGCACGGCAATGGATTGGGCCGATGATGCGGGGGCGCTGCAGGGGGTGGCGCGCGACCATTTCCTGTTTGGCGGACACGTGCCGCGCGTGGGCCAGATCTTTCGCGCGCCCGGTCAGGCCCAGGTGCTGCGGCGGATTGCCGAGCAGGGCCGCGACGGTTTTTATAGCGGCGAAGTGGCGCAAGATATGGTGGCTTCGCTGCAGGCGATGGGGGGTAGCCACACGCTGGCGGATTTTGCGGCCACGGCCTGCAGCTATACCGACCCGGTTTCGGGGATCTACAAGGGCACCGAATTGGTCGAGCATCCGCCGAATGGCCAAGGGGCGACGGCGATTTTGATGCTGAATATCCTGGCGCATTTCGACTTGGCGGCGCTGGACCCGTTTGGCGCGGACCGGGCGCATCTGGAGGCCGAAGCGGCAAAACTGGCGCATGACGCGCGCAATCGGTTTATCGCGGACGCGGATTTCACCACGCGGCTGGCGCATATGCTGGCCCCGCAAACGGCGGCAAAGCTTGCCGCGATGATCAACCCGGCCAAGGCCATGCCAAGTGCCGCGCCACTAACCGAGGCCCTGCACCGCGACACGGTTTATGTGACCGTTGTGGACCGGGATCGCATGGCGGTTTCGTTGATTTATTCTGTATATTGGGGCTTTGGTGCCGGGCTTGCGTCGACCAGGTTCGGGATCAATTTCCAAAACCGGGGTGCTGGATTTTGTCTGACGCCGGGGCATCCGAACGAGGCCGCGGGCGGCAAGCGGCCAATGCATACGATTATTCCGGGCATGTTGCGGCAAAACGGGCGGGTGACGATGCCGTTTGGGGTGATGGGCGGGTCGTATCAGCCGACGGGGCATGTGCGGTTTGTAACCAATATGGTGGACTTCGGCCTTGACCCGCAGGCAGGCATAGACGCGCCGCGCTGTTTTTCCAGCCCCGACGGCATGCTGGTGGAGCGCGGCTATGGCGCCGATGTCAGTGCCCGGCTGACTGAAATGGGCCATGTTGTTTCAGCGCCGCCAGAGCCGCTGGGGGGCGCGCAGGCGATTTTGATCGACGACAGCGGCGTGCTGCAAGGCGCGTCTGATCCGCGCAAGGATGGCTGCGCGCTGGGGTATTGATTAAGGCGGCGTCAGTTCAGTTGAAACTGCAGCGGATAGCGGCCGTCTTCGAAATCGCCGAACAGATCGGGCAGATCGGGGTGATCGACCGGCTCGCCCGTTTCATCGGGAATAAGGTTTTGTTCCGAGACGTAGGCCACATAATAGCTTTGATCGTTTTCTGCCAACAAGTGGTAGAACGGCTGATCGCGGCGAGGGCGGCTTTCTTCGGGGATATTTTCATACCAGTCTTCGGTGTTTGAAAACATCGCATCGACATCAAATACCACACCCCGAAACGGATGCTTTCGATGACGAAGCACCTGCCCAAGATGGTATTTGGCCTGCGTCTTTAACATTTGTCTGGCCCCCTGAGAACGTGTGATAATCCTTTGGCGGGGGGCTTGTCCATCGGACAGGTGGTGAAAAGGGGAAACAGTCTGTGGACCCCACCCCTACAGTGCAAAAGTCAACAAAGCGCAGCTGCAGAGGGTGGCAACGAGGCCGCCTCGCGTTTTTCTGATCCAAGACGGCACGCGCCCCATTTCATAAGTTGGGGTTTTGCCCTATCTTGGAAAAAAATAAACGTACGAGGGGCAGATGAGCAGACTTCTCCGTGCGTCGATCCTGTTGTTATTCCTCGCTTCTTGTGGCGGGGGCGGCAAGTTTTCGGCGCCTCGTGATCTGGATAACGCGTGCAGTATTGTGAGCGAGCGGCCACAGTATTACCGCGCAATGAAGGCCACAGAGCGCAAATGGGGTATCCCCATTCATGTGCAGATGGCGGCGATCCATCAGGAATCCAAGTTTATCGGCAATGCCCGCACACCGCACCGCTTTGCGCTGGGGATCATTCCGATGGGGCGGCAAAGCTCGGCTTATGGATTTTCGCAGGCGCTGGATGGCACTTGGGAGGAATACCAGAAGGAACAGCGCCGGCGCAGCGCCAAGCGTGACCGGATCGAGGATGCCACCGATTTCATGGGCTGGTATATGCATGAAAGTGCGGCCCGGCTTGGGATATCCAAGGGCGATGCGCGCAGCCAGTATCTGGCGTATCACGAGGGGCGTACCGGGTTTGCCAACGGCAGCTACAATGAAAAGAGTTGGCTGGTGGATGTGGCGGACAGGGTGGCGTCCCGGTCGGAAACCTATGCGATGCAGTTGCAGGGCTGTCGTCGCTGACAAGAAGGGGCGCTGGAATGGCGCCCCCGTTGACATGTGGATGGGTCAGTTCACGCGCTTTTCGGTTTCGCGCGTGATGCTGAACATCGACTGTGGAAAGCTACCGCCTTTGATCATTTCGCCCAAGATCACGGTGGTTTGACCGCCCGCATCATCGGTAATGACCCACTGACGCAGCTCGGTGGGTTTGGCGGTGAAGACCATCTCGAT
>JBAVTI010000063.1:0-8335 GCA_049696055.1 Paracoccaceae bacterium
AACTATTTCTGCGGCAAGTGGGAATGGCAGGCCGCAATCAGAGGTCTGTATAGCGATAGTCTGCGTCGGTTTTGCTTGAAGCGGTGGAAGGCGATGGTGAGGCGTGAGTTGATCTTGCTTTGGTTGATCCCTGTCCGTGAAGAACAAACAAGCCGGTGGTTCAAAGTCATCGACCAAGGCGAACCCTGCGCCCAGGGAAGAGGTGACCGCCGTTATTGATATTTTTTTTGTTCCCAACAAAAAGGAAAAACCCTATGGGGCCCTGCTTTGCCTGCACCCCGTTGCCCTTTGGGCAAATCCAGGCGGGGTTAATTCTGCCGCGCGGTTTTTGTCGGTACCCCGGCATAGGCAAGGTTGCCTGAAACCCATGTTTGGCGGATTGACGGGGCTTGCCCTTCCGGCCAGTCGATCAAAACCAGATCGGCGCGCAGGCCCGGTGCGATTTGTCCGCGATCATTTAGCCCCAAGGCGCGCGCGGGGTTTGCTGACACCAGTGGCCACAAGGTTTCAAGCCTGCCAACCTGATCGGCCATAAGGCGCGCGACGGCGGAAAGCAGCGCCGGATAATAGTAGTCCGAAGCAAGGATATCGCAAAGCCCCGCGGCGATCATTCCAGCGGCACCGACCGACCCAAGATGGCTGCCGCCGCGGGCTGCGTTGGGCGCGCCCAAAACGATTGCGTCGCCTTGGGCATGCGCAAAGGCGGCTGTGGCGGCGTTCATCGGGAACTCGGAAATCTTTGCCCCCTTTTCGTGGTAGAACCGACGGGTTTCGTCTTGGGTGTCATCATGGCTGAGCATTGGCGCGCCCGCCGCGCGGCCCTTGGCTGCGATGGCGTCTATCCAGCCCGGAACCTCTGGGCGACGCTGCCAGACGGTGCGGATAAGATCGACAAATTCTGGCGCAGTCAGGCGCGACCGCAGGGCACGCCCTGCCATTTTGCTGGCAAAGGCGGGGCTGTCGATGTCGGTCAGGCGCAGGTCGGGGGAAAGATCAAAGGGTTTGTGCTGAAGCGGCACATCGGGGTGCAGCAAGGCGATGGTGGTATGGTCGTTAAAGGCGATTGCGGGTGTCAGCGGCCCGGCCAGTGCCGCATCAATCAGCGGCAAGGCTTCGGAGCAGAATGTCTCCCAGCGCAATTGCAGCCGGTTTTCCACAGTCAGGCGCGGCGCGAGGGCAAGCAGTGCGTCATGCACCTGCCAGCCGGTGGCCACCGAGCGCAGGCCCGGCTCCCAGCTGAGTGTCAGGGCGTGATAGGCGGTCGCTATGCCATTGGCGGCAAGTTGCCGGTCGGTTTCCAGCAAGGCGGTATCAATGGGCACCGTCACGCCGGGGCGCGGCATGATCTGGCGTTCAAAGGCGTCGCCGTGGATGTCGATCATGGCCGGGGCAAGGATCATGCCGCGGGCATTGACCACGCGGGCACCGCCTTCGGCCACATCAAGGCCGCTGATCTGGCCGGCCTCGATGCGCACTGAAACGCTGTGCACACCGTCGGGCAGCACAACGCGGGCGCCATTGAACACAACAGGTTCGTCACGAGGGATCATGCCAGCCGCTCTGCTAAAAGATGCCAGTGCCAAGAGCCGGGGCTATCATGTTCCTGATCGATCAGCGAGCGCATTTCGAAGCCTGCGAACAGGGCCAAAAGATCGCGGGCCGAGCAGAAGTAGTGCGGATGCACCTTGTCGCCTGGGCCTTCAAACACCCAAGTGTTGCGCGAAAGTTCGCGTCCGGGGGATTTGGCTTGTTCAACCGGCAAACGCCGGGCTGACAGCATGGTGCCCATGAAGCTGCCGCCCGGTTTCAGCACGCGGGCGATCTCGGCTACTGTGCGGGCAACGATGGTTTCGTCACCGTGATAGATCACGTTCCACGACAGCACATGGTCAAAGCTGGCATCGGCATAGGGCAGGTGGGTCATCCGGCCTTGGTCAAGGCTGATGTGAAGCGCCAAGGACTTTGCCGCAGCGGCGATGGCCGCAAGGGATTCGGGGGCTGCATCCAGGGCTGACACATCAAACCCAAGTTGCGCCAAGGCAAGCGCATGGCGCCCGATGCCTGCGCCCAGATCCAGCACCCGCGCGCCTTTGGCTAGGCTGACGGCATGGGCCAGCACCTCGGCCTCGGGGTGGGCCCATTTTGAACCGGTGTCGGCTGCGGCCCATTGATCGTTCCAATAGTGATGTGCAGAGTCGGTTGTCATCTTGGCACCTTGGGTTTTCATATCAGTTTCAAGCGGATCCAGCTGCTGGCCTGTTCGACCGCAACCACCAGCAAAAGCATCATCAGAATGATGGTCAGCGCCTCGTCGTAATTGAACAGATCGAAGGCGACCTTTAGATCAACGCCGATCCCGCCCGCGCCGACCAGCCCCAGCGCCGCCGAGCCGCGAACAGATTTTTCCAGCGCAAACAAAGAGGTGGCGGTGAAGGAAGGCAGGCAGGCGGGAAAGATGGCGGAAAAGATGATGCCCATCCTGCTGGCCCCGATGGCGCGCAGGGCGTCTTGCGGGCCGGTGTCAGCCTCTTCCATCGCTTCGGCGAAAAAGCGGCCAGCGAAACCGATCTTGTCGACCATGATCGCCAGCACCCCGGCAGCCGGGCCAAGCCCCACGACGATGATGAAAAAGATCGCCCAGACCAGATCCGGCACCGTGCGAAACAGCGCGATCATGCCCCGCGCGGCCATGCGCACAACCGGATGCGGCGACAAGCGGTTGGTGGCCAGAATCGCAAATGGTACGGCAAACACCAGACCAAGCGCCGCACCGGCAATCGCCATCTGCAATGTCTCGATCAGTTTCAACGCGATGCGGTCGACGCGGCTGAAATCAGGCGGAAACATCTGCATGAAAAATCCCGAAGGCGCGAACAGTCGCGCGATCCCGCGTTGCAGCGAGTCGAGATGTGGCGCGGTGGTGCCAAGGCTGTTCACCACAAGGGCAATCACCACAAGAATGCCAAGGTATTCGGCAACAGATCGGTGCCGAAAGCGCGGCGGCACTGTCACAAGGATAGAGCGCGTGATCATGCTGGGCCTGCCTTACTGTGGGGGCTTATCGAAAAAACGGCGCAGTTGGGTGGCGTCGGCTTTTGCGGTTTGCACGTCCAGAGTGATGCGACCGTCGGCCAGACCGATGATCCGGTCAGAAAACTGCATGGTATGCTCAAGCCGGTGCGAAATCACAATCAGAGTCAGCCCGTCTTGCCGCGCAAGATCACTAAGCAGGCGCATCACGTCTTCGCCCGATTGCGGGTCAAGACTGGCATCGGGTTCATCGGCCAGCACGATTTCGGGCCGCTGCATCAGCATGCGCGCGATGGCGACGCGCTGTTGTTGACCGCCCGACAGGCTGTCCACCCGTTGCAGTGCCTTATCGGTCAGACCGACGCGGGCCAGACAATGCATCGCTTCGGCGCGCACTTCGGCGGGGGCAAGCCACTGCCACCAGCTGCGCGGCCCGCTCATCCGCGCCTGCACACCATGCAGCACGTTTGACAGCGCCGAAATGCGCGGCACGAGGTTGTGTTTTTGCCATACCACGCCGATACGGGCGCGAAATCGCCGCAATGCTGCGGGGTTCAGGGCCAGCACGTCCTGGCCCAAAATCTCGATCCGCCCTGCACTTGGGTCGGTAAAACGGATCAGGCATTTCAACAGGGTAGACTTGCCCGAGCCGTTGGCGCCGATCACCGCAAGCGATACACCCGCCGTGGCGGTGAACGAGACGTTTTGCAGAATGGTCGGGCCGCCGTAGGATTTGACAAGGTTCGCCACCTGCACGACAGGCCCCACCAAAGTGGAGCCTGCGTCCGTTGTGCCCGCGAAAAGCGGTGCGTTCATGCGGGTGTCACTCGAGGAAGGCCAGGAATTCGGTCACACCGACGTTGTCATACATCTTGCGAACGATGTCATAGTCGGCGTCGGTCACATCTGCGGTGAAGCCGCCGCCAATGAACTTGGCATTCGCGTCAACCGCGGTGATGGCGGCCAGCAACTCTGTGCCATGCTCGGCAAAGGCCTTGCGCACGGCATCAATCACTTCTGGCTTGACGGTAGGCGAGGCCAGCAGCAAGTCGTTCGGAAGTTCCGGGCCTTTCGCCAGCACACGGAATTTTTGATCCGGAAACTTCTCGGTGATCTGGTCGATATGAGTTCGGTTCAGGCCAATCGCAGCAATTTCACCCTTGATCAGGGCTTCGACGGCGACGTTGCGTTTCAAGAAAACCGGCTCGTAGTCGGTGGAATAGACAAGGCCAGCTTCGGCCAAAAGCGTGGCCGGAGCCAAGTGCTGCGAGGTCGAGCCGATTTCGCCAAACGAGATCTTTTTGCCCTTCAGGTCAGCGACCGCTTGTTCGGGGGCGGCATCGAGGACGACAAGGTTGGAATAGTAGTCGGGGCGGTTCCATGTGACCACCGGCTGCGCCTTGAGGCGTGCGTTGAAGACCACATATTCGGCAGGACCGGTAAGCACGAAATCCACCTGATCAGCGGCCATTGCCTCGACGGCGATGGTGCGGCCCGATACCGGGAAAAATTCGACTTTCAGGCCCGAGGCTGCTTCGAAGGCGTCTTTGAACGGGCCCATTTCTTGCTGCAACGCCTCTAGGCCATCAATGTCGGTCACGGCGAAACGGATGGTTTCTTGCGCCGAAACTGCTGTGGCACCGAAGATCATTGAGGCGGCAACAAGGCCGCTTTTCAGTAGGTTTTGCATCGAAATCACCTCGTTGGGTTCTGGATGTCGATTTACCTAAGGACGCGTGGTTACACTTTCGTGACGGATTTCGCCGGTTATTGCCGTGTTACATAATCTTCATCTGTGCCGGTTGGTGGGCGGTTTGCCGACTTTGGCAACCGCCGTTCGACCGGTGGCTTCGGGCATTGGCGCGGGTTTCAAACGGCGCAGTCGCATCGGGCGATCAGAACAAGGGAAGCGTTTGCCGCGTGCGGGGCTGCGAAATCCGGCATTCTTGATCAATCCTTCACCATTTTCCCCAACAAATAGGGATAGCCCTTGTGGCCAGCCTTTTCCTACCCACGTTCATCACCTTGGCATGCTCTGGGGTCGCGTTTTTTTGCCGCGCGGCCATGTCGCAGGGAAATCGGGGGGGAAACATGATGAATTTAGACCACAACCGCCGACTTCCACTAAATGTTGCTTGCCAAATCGTCCCCACAAGATATCGACAAACAAACGGATGAAAGAACTAACCCAGATCATGCCAGACACCAAAACTGTTACCGATATCGCCGTCCGCTCTGCCCGTGATTGGGTGCAGGTACTGGCGAAATACCGTGATCCCTCGACATTTCGCAGTCTGATCGAGATTGCCGTGACAATGGGGCCGTTTCTCGGGATATGGGCGCTGGCTTATTGGGCGCTGTCTTACAGCGTGCTGATTACGCTGGCGCTGACCGTGGTGAATGGGCTGTTTCTGGTGCGGTTGTTCGCCATTCAGCACGATTGCGGCCACTCGGCGTTTTTCCATCAGCGCGGGGTAAGCGATTGGGTGGGGCGCGCGCTGGGCGTGTTAACCCTGACGCCCTATGACGTGTGGAAGCGGGCGCATTCGATTCATCATTCCAGCCACGGCAATCTGGATCGCCGGGGCATGGGCGATATCGACACCATCACGGTCGCGGAATACAACATGCGGACGGCTTGGGGGCGGTTCAAATACCGCCTTTACCGCAACCCGGTGGTGCTGTTTGGCCTTGGGCCAAGCTATATCTTCTTTATCGACAACCGGTTGCCGTTTGGCTTTTTCAAATCCGGCTGGCGCTATTGGGTGTCGGCAATGGGCACCAATGCGGGCATTCTGTTCATCTTGACAGTGCTTTACTATTTCGGCGGCTGGCAGCCTATCTTGTTGATCTGGTTGCCGACGGTTTTGGTGGCAGCGTCGGCTGGGGTTTGGCTGTTTTATGTGCAGCATCAGTTCGAGTTGACGAATTGGGACCATGAAGAAAACTGGCAGTTGCATGACGCGGCGCTGAACGGCAGTTCGCACTATGTGATGCCGCAGCCGTTGCAATGGCTTACCGCCAATATTGGGGTGCATCATGTGCATCACCTGTACAGCCGAATTCCGTTTTACCGCCTGCCCGAAGTGCTGCGTGATTTTCCGCCCCTGGCCAAGGCACAACGGATGACGATGCGCGAAAGCTTTGCCAACGCCAAGTTGCATCTGTGGGACGAGAAAAGCCGTCGGCTGATGTCTTTTGCCCAAGCGCGGGCATTGCAGGCAAATACCTGAAGCGGGTTGTGGCGGGGTGCCGTTGTCAGGGGCATCGAGCCCCTGCAAACGGCGCTGACGCGGGACGTCCTGTAACCAAGGGTGCCTTGACGGCTGTGCGCTTGGCAGATAGGCACCCTCGTTCGTGAACCGGGGCAAGCCATGACCGATGATTTCGAGACCGATCCCGCGCCAAAAGTGGCGTGGCGCAATTTTTATGGTCGCCGGTTCGGCAAGACCTTGCGCAGTAGTCAGAAATCTTACCTGACCGAGGATATGGGGGCGCTGCAACCCGCAGGCATTTCAATCGAAGACAATCCGGATCGCCATGCGATTGATTTGGCAGAGATATTTGGCGATGCGCGGCCCGTATGGCTGGAGATCGGTTTTGGCGGTGGCGAGCATATGGTGCATATGGCGGCGCGCAATCCAGCGGTTGGGATCATTGGCTGTGAGCCCTATATCAACGGCGTGGCGATGCTTTTGGGCAAGATCCGGGCCGCCGGAGTGCAAAATCTGGCGGTGCATCCGGGGGATGTGCGCGATTTGTTTGACGTGCTGGCGCCGGCGTCGATTGCGAAGGCATTCCTGAATTACCCCGATCCATGGCCGAAAGCCCGCCATCATCGGCGGCGGTTTGTGACGCAGGACCATCTGCTGCCTTTGGCGCGGGTGTTGATGCCGGGGGCCGAATTTCGGGTGGCGACGGATATTGCGGATTATGTGCGCCAGACGCTGGAAGAGGTGCCGCTGGCGGGATTTGAGTTGGTATCAAACAGTGATGTGGCGTGGGAAGATTGGATCTCGACGCGCTATGAGCAAAAGGCTCTGCGCGAGGAGCGTCCGCCGCATTATGTGACGTTTCGCCGGGTGTAGTGCCCGAGGTGCCTGCGGCGCGGATATTTGTGTAAAGATGAAGCTTGGGTTTTGCAGCGGTGGCCCGCAATGGTGCTGGACCGGGGCTTGGGCTTTGGCTATGCCTGCGCGGCAAGTTTGATCTCGGATTCAGTGTAAGGATATCGCATGTCTGGCCATGGTGTAGCGCAACCGATGACCGCCCGTAAATCTGGGCCGCTGAAGGGCGTGGCCGAGGTGCCGGGGGATAAGTCGATCAGTCACCGCGCGCTGATTTTCGGGGCGATGGCGGTGGGCGAGACCAAGATCACCGGGCTTTTGGAAGGGCAGGATGTGCTGGACACCGCGCGGGCGATGCGGGCGTTTGGCGCGGAGGTGATCCAGCATGGTGCGGGGGCGTGGTCGGTGCATGGTGTGGGGGTCGGGGGATTTTCCGAGCCTGCGGATGTGATTGATTGCGGCAACTCTGGCACCGGGGTGCGGCTGATCATGGGCTGCATGGCGACGCATGCGATGACGGCGACATTCACCGGCGACGCATCTTTGCGCAAGCGGCCGATGGGGCGGGTGACGGACCCGTTGTCGCTGTTTGGCGCGCGGGCTTACGGGCGCAAGGGCGGGCGGTTACCGATGACGGTGGTGGGTGCTGCCGATCCGGTGCCGGTGCGCTATGCGACGCCGGTGGCATCGGCGCAGGTGAAATCGGCGGTATTGCTGGCGGGGCTGAACGCGCCGGGGCAGACCGTGGTGATCGAGCGTGAGGCCACGCGCGACCATTCCGAGCGGATGTTGGTGGGTTTCGGGGCCGAGCTATACGTCGAGGATACCGGCGAGGGAAGGGTGATTACCCTGACCGGGCGGCCCGAGTTGAAACCGCAAACCGTGGCGGTGCCGCGTGATCCATCCAGTGCGGCGTTTCCGGTATGTGCGGCGCTGGTGGTAGAAGGATCAGACATTTTGGTGCCGGGGGTTAGCCAAAACCTGACCCGCAATGGGCTTTATCTGACATTGGTGGATATGGGGGCGGACATTGAGTTTCAGAACCCACGGGAAGAAGGCGGCGAGCCGGTGGCCGATCTGCGGGTGCGGTTTGGGCCGATGCGTGGCATTGAGGTGCCGCCGGAGCGGGCGCCGTCGATGATTGACGAATATCCGATCCTGTCGGTGGTTGCGGCCTTTGCCGAAGGGGCGACGGTGATGCGCGGCGTCAAGGAGCTGCGCGTCAAGGAAAGCGACCG
>JBAVTI010000064.1:0-2679 GCA_049696055.1 Paracoccaceae bacterium
CTTTGTCGAATCTGGATGCCGCGTTGCGTGGCAACATGCGGTTGGAAATCACCGAATTGCACCATACGCTGAAGACCACGATGATCTACGTCACGCATGATCAGGTTGAGGCGATGACCATGGCCGATAAGATCGTGGTGTTGCAAGCTGGCAATATCGAACAGGTCGGTAGCCCGCTGGAACTGTATCACAAGCCTGCAAATCTGTTTGTGGCGGGCTTTATCGGTAGCCCGCGAATGAACCTGATCGAGGGGCCCGATGCAGTGGCCATAGGGGCGAAGACGATCGGTGTGCGCCCGGAACATATTGATATATCGTTGAAAAGCGGCCAGTGGGCCGGTTTGGTAAGCGTGACAGAGCACCTTGGATCGGATACTTTCCTTCATGTTGCCGTGCCGGGTTTAGGGTCAATGACCGTGCGTGCGGGGGGTGACATTGCCGCGCGGCATGGCGACACGGTTTATCTGACGCCACAGGCCAACAAAATTCACCGCTTTGCACAAGACGGAAAGGCGATGTGATGCGGTTGCAAGGTAAATCTGCCATGATCACCGGTTCCGCACGTGGCATAGGCCGTGCCTTTGCCGAGGCTTATGTGCGCGAAGGTGCCACAGTTGCCATAGCCGATATCAACCTTGCCGCCGCCGAGGCTGCGGCACGCGACATAGGCCCGCAGGCCTATGCGATCCATCTTGATGTCACGGATCAAGCCAGCATCGACCGTGCCGTGGCGCATGTGGTGGAACGCACGGGCGGCATTGATATCCTGATCAACAACGCTGCGTTGTTTGATATGGGGCCGATCGTTGAGATCAGCCGCGCAAGCTATGATCGGCTGTTTGCGATCAATGTGTCGGGCACACTTTTCACCATGCAAGCGGTGGCCAAAGCGATGATTGCACGCGGCAAGGGCGGGAAAATCATCAACATGGCAAGCCAGGCCGGACGGCGTGGCGAGGCGTTGGTGGCGGTGTATTGTGCGACCAAGGCGGCGGTGATCAGCCTGACCCAAAGTGCCGGCCTGAACCTGATCGAACACGGCATCAATGTGAATGCCATAGCGCCGGGTGTGGTGGATGGCGACCATTGGGACGGGGTCGATGCCCTGTTTGCCAAATACGAAAACCTTCCCCGTGGAGAAAAGAAACGGCAGGTCGGCGCGGCTGTGCCTTTTGGGCGCATGGCCACCCCGGAAGATTTGACGGGAATGGCGATCTTTTTGGCCACGCCTGACGCCGACTACATCGTTTCGCAAACCTATAACGTCGATGGCGGGAATTGGATGAGTTAACTCTGGCTTTTGCCCCTGCCATTTTCGCCCCTGTGACCAAGGTAATCCGATGACCCATACCTCTGCCGCTTATCCGCTTTCCCTGCCCACCTATGACCGCAGCCAGTTGACGCCCGGCATTGTGCATATCGGGCTTGGTAACTTTCACCGGGCGCATCAGGCGGTGTATCTGGATGACCTGTTTGCGATGGGCGAAGGGCAGGATTGGGCGATCCTTGGGGCCGGAGTGCGGACAGGCGATGCCAAAATGCGCGACGCGTTGGCAGCACAAGATTATCTTTCGACGGTGATAGAGCTTGATCCCGCAGGGCCACGCGGTCGCCGGATAGGCTCGATGATCGGGTTCATTGCGGTGGAGCCTGCAAACGGGGCGCTGATCGCTGCAATGTCAGACCCCGCGATCCGTATTGTATCGTTGACGGTGACAGAAGGCGGCTACTACATCGACGCCGCAACGGGCAGTTTTGACGCCAATAACCCCGATATCGTGGCAGATGCCGCGCATCCTGCCACACCCAACACAGCCTTTGGGGCGATCCTTGCCGCCCTGAAAGCGCGGCGAACGGCGGGGGTGCCGCCCTTTACGGTCATGTCTTGCGACAACCTGCCGGGTAATGGCCATGTCACCCGAACGACTGTGTTGGGCTTGGCCAAGCTATCAGATCCGGCGTTTGCCGATTGGGTCGCCGCGCATGTAGCCTTTCCCAACGGAATGGTGGATCGCATCACCCCCGCAACGGGGCCACGCGAACGTGCTCTGGCGGCCAGGTTTGGCTTGGATGACCCGGTTCCAGTAACGTGCGAACCCTTCCGCCAATGGGTGCTAGAGGATAATTTTCCCCTGGGCCGACCCGCATTAGAAAAAGTTGGCGTCACATTTACCGATCAGGTTCACCGCTTTGAAGCGATGAAAATCCGCATCTTGAACGGCGGACATGCCATTATCGCCTATCCCTCGGCGTTGATGGACCTGACGCTGGTGCACGAGGCGATGGGCAATCCCTTGGTCCGCGCCTTTCTTGACAAAGTCGAGCGAACCGAGGTGCTGCCCTATGTGCAGCCGGTACCAGATACCAATCTTGACGACTACCTTGCGCTGATCGTTGATCGTTTCTCGAACCCCGAGATTGCCGACACGACCGCGCGTCTGTGCCTTGACGGATCAAACCGCCAACCCAAATTCATTGTGCCAAGCTTGCGTGACAATCTTGCGGCGGGAAAGATGCCAGATGGTTTGATTCTGCTTTCGGCCCTGTGGTGTCGCTATTGCTATGGCGAAACCGAAAGTGGCAAGGTCATTCCGCCCAACGACCCCGCTTGGGATCAGCTTCAGGCTGTGGCGCGCGCAGCACGTGACAACCCGGTAGCCTGGCTTGGAATGACGCATA
>JBAVTI010000065.1:0-9274 GCA_049696055.1 Paracoccaceae bacterium
TGGAGCCTGTTACCTGCCCCAACCCGGCGGTGCATTCGCTGGCGGAGACGCTGGGGTGGACCGATGTGTTGGCCGACAAGACCGACGACGCGCTGTCGGAGGGAGGCTTTCCGATCATTCTGGGCGGCGACCATTCGCTGGCGCTTGGCACGGTGACGGGGGCCGCAAATTTTGCCGCGCGCAACGACCGGCCGCTGTTTTTGCTGTGGCTGGATGCGCATTCCGATTTTCACACGCCGATCACCACGACCAGCGGCAATCTGCATGGCACGCCGGTGGCCTATATTGCCGGGCGCGAGGGGTTTGAAAGCTTTCCCCCGTTTCCCAAACCGATTCCGGCAGAGCGTATTTGCCTTTATGGCATCCGGTCGGTGGACCCAGCGGAACATGCGGCCCTGTTGAAACATGACATTGCAATCAATGACATGCGGGTACTGGACGAGCGCGGGATTGTGGCCCCCTTGCGCGAGTTTCTGGCCAAGGTGCGGGCGGCGAATGGCATGTTGCATGTGTCTTTGGATGTCGATTTTCTCGACCCGTCGATCGCGCCTGCGGTGGGCACCACGGTGCCGGGCGGCACCACGTTCCGCGAGGCGCATCTGGTAATGGAATTGCTGCATGAAAGCGGGCTGGTCACATCGCTGGATCTGGTGGAATTGAACCCTTTCCTTGATGAACGGGGCCGCACCGCGCGGCTGATGGTGGAACTTGTGGCCTCGATGATGGGCCGCAAGGTGTTTGACCGCCCCACCCGGAGCGCGTGATGGTGCAGGTGGGTCGGCGCAACCTTGTTCAGGCCCCCGTTTGTTCAGGCCCCCGTTTATTCAGGCCCCCGCTTATTCAGAACCGCGAGGCGCTGGGGATGATCCGGGCCAAAGTGCGGGAGCGGATGGCGGCATCGGGGCGTGAAGTGAATGTGTTTTGGCCCGCCGCGCTTGCCGGAATGGGCGGCAATTGATCAAGTTTCCGGGGGCGCAAGCGCCCCTTATCCCATCAATCCGGCAGGACCGGGACAGGAGTATGACCATGGTTTTCCCGTCACATCAGGCGCTTGTGCCGTTTGTCAGCGTCGACAAAATGATGAAACTGGTGCTGCATCTGGGCATCGAGCGGGTGCTTTGCGATCTGGCTGCCGACATCGAGGCGGATTTTCTGCGCTGGCCCGAGTTTGACAAAACCCCACGGGTGGCCAGCCATTCCGATGTCGGTGTGATTGAATTGATGCCCACCTCGGACGGGAAGATTTACGGGTTCAAGTATGTGAACGGGCATCCGTCCAACATGAAGAACGGCTTGCAAACCGTTACAGCCTTTGGGCTTTTGGCGGATGTGGCGACCGGGTATCCGCTGATGCTATCCGAAATGACGATCCTGACGGCGCTGCGCACGGCAGCGACCAGTGCGATGGCGGCAAAGTGGTTGGCCCCCAAGGGATCGACGGTGATGGCGCTGATTGGCAATGGGGCGCAGGCGGAATTTCAGGCGCTGGCGTTCAAGGCGATTTGCGGCATCGAAGAAGTGCGGCTTTATGACATTGACCCGGCGGCGACCCGCAAATGCACGGCCAATCTAAAGGATTACGGCCTGCGCACGGTGTTCTGCGCGACGCCTGAAGAAGCGATTCTGGGGGCGCAGATCATCACCACGGTGACCGCCGACAAGCAGTTGGCGACGATTCTAACCGACAACATGGTCGGCGCGGGCGTGCATATCAACGGGGTGGGCGGCGACTGTCCGGGCAAGACCGAACTGCACCGCGACATTCTGCTGCGCTCGGAAATATTCGTCGAATACCCGCCGCAAACCCGGATCGAGGGCGAGATCCAGCAGCTTGACGCCGATCATCCGGTGACCGAGTTGTGGCGGGTGATCGCGGGGCAAGTGCCGGGACGGCCGGACGCGCGGGCGATTACGCTGTTTGACAGCGTGGGATTCGCCATCGAGGATTTTTCGGCGCTGCGCTATGTGCTGGGCAAGCTGAAGGAAACCGGGTTTTACGACAATCTGGACATGATCGCCGACCCCGATGACCCGCGCGATTTGTTTGGCATGCTTCTGCGGGCCGCACGGTAGCGGCATCGCTTGCACCCCATATCCGGGATGGGCTATAGTCTGGGCAACTAAATCTTGCGCCCGCGTGCGGGCTTTGCCAGAAAGAGCGGCCTGTTGTGACCGACGAACCCGAAGACATTGAAAACGCAGACGAAACCCCGGAGCGGCCCGTATATCATGGGCCGCAGGTTGGCATCGTTGAGGAAATGAAGACCGCCTATCTGGATTACGCGATGAGCGTGATTGTCAGCCGGGCGATCCCAGACCTGCGTGACGGGTTGAAACCGGTGCATCGGCGCATTCTTTTTGCGATGTATGAGACCAATAACAGCCACGACAAACCCTACCGCAAATCGGCGCGTCCGGTGGGCGATACGATGGGGAAATACCACCCGCATGGCGACAGCTCGATCTACGAGGCGCTGGTGCGGATGGCGCAGCCGTTTTCGATGTCGTTGAAATTGCTGGACGGGCAAGGCAACTTTGGCTCGATGGACGGCGATAACGCCGCTGCCATGCGCTATACCGAAGTGCGGATGGACAAGCCTGCGGCGTTTTTGCTGGCCGATATCGACAAGGATACCGTCGATTTTCAGGACAACTATGATGGCAAGGACCGCGAGCCGACGGTGCTGCCGTCGCGGTTTCCCAACATGCTGGTCAATGGCGCGGGCGGTATTGCGGTGGGGATGGCCACCAACATTCCTCCCCATAACCTTGGCGAAGTGATCGACGGCACTTTGGCGTTGATCGAGAATCCCGATATGTCGACCGAGCAGCTGATGGAGATCATCCCTGCCCCCGATTTCCCGACCGGCGCGTTGATCATGGGCCGATCCGGCGCACGCAAGGCCTATCTGGAAGGCCGCGGTTCGGTGATTATCCGGGCAAAGACGCGGATTGAGGAGATTCGCAAAGACCGCTGGGCGATCATCATCGACGAGGTGCCCTATCAGGTTAACAAAGCCCGGATGATCGAAATCATCGCCGAACAGGTGCGTGAGAAAAAGATCGAGGGCATCGCCCATGTGCAAGACGAATCCGACCGGATCGGCGTGCGGGTGGTGATTGAACTTAAGCGCGACGCGACGGCGGATGTGGTTTTGAACCAACTTTTCCGGTTCACGCCGATGCAAACCAGTTTTGGCTGCAATATGCTGGCGCTGAACGGCGGGCGGCCTGAACAGCTGACGTTGCGCAATTTCCTGGCGCATTTCATCACCTTCCGCGAGGAAGTGGTTGCGCGGCGCACCGCATACGAGTTGCGCCGTGCCCGTGAGCGCAGCCATATCCTGTGCGGTCTGGCGGTTGCGGTATCGAACGTCGATGAGGTGGTGGCGACCATTCGCAGTTCCGCCGATCCGGCCGAAGCGCGCGAGCGGTTGATGACCCGGCGTTGGCCTGCGGGCGAGATTATTCCGTTCATCAAGCTGATTGATGACCCGACCCATCCGGTGAATGACGACGGCACTTATAACCTGTCGGAAATTCAGGCCCGTGCCATTCTCGACCTGCGCTTGCAGCGCCTGACGGCAATGGGCGTCAAGGAGATCACCGACGAGTTGCTGGAACTGGCCGGGAAAATTCAGGATTATCTGGATATCCTGGGCTCGCGTGAGCGGATCATGACCATCATCTCGGACGAGTTGCGCGAAGTGCGCGCCTTGTTTGCGGTGCCGCGTCGTACCGAAATCGTCGATTGGGCCGGCGATATGGATGACGAAGACCTGATCGAGCGCGAAGACATGGTGGTGACGATCACCAGCGGCGGTTACATCAAGCGCACGCCGTTGATCGAATTCCGTGCCCAAAACCGCGGCGGCAAAGGCCTGTCGTCGATGGCGACCAAGGAAGACGACGTGGTGACCACGCTGTTTGTGGCCAATACCCACACCCAGCTATTGTTCTTTACGACCGACGGCATGGTGTACAAGCTGAAAACCTGGCGGTTGCCGCTGGCGGGCCGGACGGCGCGGGGCAAGGCGATTGTCAATATTCTGCCGATTATCCAAGGGGTTAGCATTGCGGCGATCATGCCGGTGGATGCACCTGAGGAGGAATGGGAAAACCTGCAGATCGTCTTTGCGACATCTGACGGCGATGTGCGGCAAAACGATCTTTCCGATTTCACCAATGTGATGCGCAACGGCAAAATCGCGATGAAGCTGCCCGAAGGCGTGTTCCTGATCAACGCGGCGATTGCCGATGAGAATGACGATGTGATGCTGGTCACCTCGCTTGGCCGGGCAATCCGGTTCCCGACCACGGAAATCAGGGTGTTCAAAAGCCGCGGCTCGACCGGGGTGCGCGGCATTCGTCTGGGCAAGGACGACAAGGTGGTGTCGATGGCGATCATCCGGCACTTTGACGCCGATCCGGCGGAACGGGCGGCATATCTGAAGCAGCGCCGCTTGATGGCGGGCGCGGTTGAGGAAGAAACGGTTGAGGATGACGAAGAAGGTGCGGTTGGCGAAGGTCAGCTTTCAACCGAACGCTATGCCGAGATGTCGGCGCTGGAAGACCTGATCCTGACCATCACGGCGGGTGGGGCGGGGAAACTGTCGTCGAGCCATGATTATCCGGTGCGCGGGCGCGGCGGCATGGGCGTCAAGGCGATGGACGGCGCGATGCGCGGCGGGCGTCTGGTGGCCTCGTTCCCGGTAGAGAATGGCGATCAGATCATGCTGGCCACATCGACCGGGCAGTCGATCCGGGTGCCAGTGGACCAGATCTCATTCCGGTCACGCTCGGCCGGTGGGGTGCGGGTATTCAACGTCGCCGCCGATGAGGAAGTGGTTTCGGTGGCGCGGGTAGCCGATCAGGGGGACGAGGCTGAGTGAGCCTGTTGCCTGCGTTGGCTGATGCGTTAACGGCAGCGGCTTTGCGAGGGGAAACAATGGGTTACGGCGAACTTGCAAGGCAACTCGCCGTGCCATCCCCCGGCAGCATTGCCAAACTGACCGAGGCGCTGGAGGCACTGATGGTGCAGGATGCGCAGGCGGGGCGGCCATTTCGGGCGGCTCTTTGCTTTGGGCGACTGAAGGATGGTTTGCCAGCGGCGGGTTTCTTCCTGAAGGCACAGGAACTTGGCCGCTATGACGGCCCGGTTGAAGGCCCGCAGGCTGTGGCCTATGTAGCGGCAGAGCGGGCTGCGATTTTCAAATTGAGGGCTGAAGGCTGATCCGATGACCGAGGTTTTGCATATTATTGGCGGCGGCATGGCCGGATCTGAGGCCGCGTGGCAGGCGGCACAAATGGGCGTTTCGGTGGTGATCCATGAGATGCGGCCTGTGGTTGGCACCTTTGCCCATCGCACGGGTGACCTGGCGGAAATGGTTTGTTCCAACTCGTTCCGATCAGACGACGATGAACGCAACGCCGTGGGGCTTTTGCATTGGGAAATGCGGGCTGCGGGCGGTTTGATCATGGAAATGGCGCAAAAGCACCGCTTGCCTGCGGGCGGCGCTTTGGCGGTGGACCGTGATCTGTTTGCGGCGAGTGTGACAGAACGGATCCGGGCGCATCCGCTGATTTCGGTTGAGGGTGGTGAAGTGCGCGATTTGCCGCGTGAGGGCGCTTGGATCGTGGCGACCGGGCCGTTGACCAGCGGGGCACTGGCCGAAAGCATTCGCGCGGAAACCGGGGCGGATAGTTTGGCGTTTTTCGATGCCATTGCGCCGATTGTCTATGCCGAGAGCGTGGACATGTCGGTTGCCTGGATGCAATCGCGCTATGACAAGGGCGAGACGCTGGAAGAGCAAACCGCCTATATGAACTGCCCGATGACCAAGGATCAGTATGAGGCGTTCATCGACGCGCTGCTGGCCGCCGAGAAAACCGAGTTTCACGAAGGTGAGACGGCAGGCTATTTCGACGGTTGTTTGCCGATCGAAGTGATGGCGGAACGTGGCCGCGAGACCTTGCGGTTTGGGCCGATGAAACCCGTGGGGCTGACAAATGCGCATCATCCCGATGTCAAAGCCTATGCCGTGGTGCAACTGCGCCGCGACAATAAGCTGGGGACGCTGTACAATATCGTAGGGTTTCAGACAAAGATGAAGTATGGCGCGCAAGCCGCTGTTTTTAAAATGATTCCCGGCCTAGAGAACGCCAGTTTTGCACGGCTTGGCGGGATACATCGCAATACATTCCTGAACGCGCCAACCCTGCTGGATGACCAGATGCGATTGAAATCGCGCCCCAATATCCGGTTCGCGGGCCAGGTGACCGGGGTTGAAGGCTATGTGGAAAGTGCGGCCATGGGCTTGTTGGCGGGCCGGATGGCTGCGGCGGAAATTCTGGGGCGCACGCTGCCGCCGCCGCCACCAGAAACCGCGATGGGGGCGCTGATCACCCATATCACCGGCGGGGCAGAGGCAAAAACCTTTCAGCCGATGAATGTGAACTTCGGCCTGTTCCCGCCCAACGACGCAAAAGCCGGACGCAAGGGGCGCAAAGACCGCTACAAAGCCTACACCGACCGGGCGAAAGACGCGTTTACGGCATGGCTGAATTCGTAACCCGCTTTGCGCCCTCGCCCACCGGGCCGCTGCATCTGGGGCATGCGTATTCGGCGATGTTGGCGCATGATATGGCTGTTGCCGAAGGTGGCACCTTCTTGCTGCGAATCGAAGATATCGACCGCAGCCGCTGTCGCCCCGAATGGGAGGCGCAGATTTACGATGATTTACGCTGGTTGGGCCTGTTTTGGCCGGAACCGGTGATGCGGCAGTCGACGCGGATGGCTGTGTATCAACAGACCCTTGACCGCCTTTGGTCACGCGAAGCGCTGTTTCCCTGCACCTGTAGCCGCCGCGATATTGATCAGGCGCTCAGCGCACCACAAGAAGGCGTTTCCCCAGTGATTGGGCCAGATGGGCCAGTTTATCCCGGAATATGCCGCGCACATCAAACCCAGTTCAGCCACCATCCCCGGCCAGAAGGTGTCTTAAGGTTGCGGATGGATGAGATCATCAGTGACCATGCTGCAATGCAGGGTTCTTGGGGTGAGTTCCAATTCAAAGAAACGGGTCTAGGCCCAAAGGGCGAAACAGGTGTGATCCGGTTCGCAGGGAGCGAACTGCACAAGAATGTCGGCGACATTGCACTATGCCGCCGCGACATGGCGACGTCATATCATCTTTCGGTGGTGTTGGATGATGCAGCACAGGGCGTCAGCCACGTGGTGCGGGGTCAAGACCTATTTGAAGCCACAAAAATTCATGTTCTGTTACAATGGGTTCTCGGTCTGCCAACACCAATCTATCACCACCACCGTCTGATCCGCGACACTGCGGGAAAACGGCTGGCCAAGCGTGACGACGCGCGGGCACTGTCGAAATACCGCGCTGACGGCGCTAGCCCTGCCGATATCCGTCGGTTGGTCGGACTATAAGGGCTGAGAAATCACCACCTCGGCACCGTCACGGAGCGCCGTGTAAAAACATGATCTGCGGTTGGTATGGCAGGCCGGCCCTTCCTGGATGACCAGCGCCAAAAGACAATCGCGGTCGCAATCAATGCGCAACTCGACCAATCGTTGCACATGGCCCGAAGTTTCGCCCTTGATCCAGAACGCCGCCCGCGACCGCGACCAATAGGTAACGCGCCCGGTGGCAAGGGTTTGTGCCACAGCCTCGGCGTTCATCCATGCCAGCATCAACACCTCGCCCGACAGATGATCCTGCGCGATGGCGGGGATCAGACCGTTGGCATCATACTTTAGGCCTGTGGGGTCAAAAGGCATCGGCGTGGTCCTTTGCAAGGGGCGCATGGAGGGCTATCTATGCGCAGTGCCGCGCAGAGGGAAGAGATGAGCGACAGTGATCTGATCAAGCTTTATTCCGGGCGCATTCTGGAACTGGCCGCCGATATTCCGCATCTGGGGCGGCTGGCGGCACCGCAGGGGTCGGTGAAACGACGCTCGCCTTTGTGCGGATCGACGGTGACGGTGGATGTCGTGCTGCACGATGGCCGGGTGGTGGAGTTTGCGCAAGACGTGAAAGCCTGCGCCTTGGGTCAGGCAGCGGCATCGGTGCTGGGGCGGGTGGCTTTGGGGCGCACCCGTGCCGAAGTCGACGCCGCCAGAGATGCGTTGCGGGCGATGTTGAAAGAGGCGGGTCCGGTGCCGCCTGCCCCGTTCGATGGCTTTGAGGTGTTGATTCCGGCGCGGGAATACAAGAACCGCCACGCCTCGATTCTGCTGGCGATCGAGGCTTTGGCCGAGGCGATTGCAGAAGCCGAGGCGGCATAAAAAAGCCGCCGCACCAATAGGATGCGGCGGCAAGTGGCGTATCTGGTCGGGACAGGGGCCGTGGCCCCGGCGTCGAAAGAGGCAAAGACGCTAGGCATCACTTGGGGACAGATGCAGCGCCCGAAATCAGACCGCAGGCAGTTGGAATATCAGACGAGGCCGGGCAAATAGAGGCCCGCAATCAGCAGGGTAAACAGCGAAACCACCCCAAGGGCGTCTTCGATCAGGGTGTCGGACGAGCGCGACAGGATGGATTTAAGTTCGTTCAGCATGTCTACCTCCTTGCTTTGTTCCTACATTGTTCTCATGTTCTTAACGGTCTGTAAAGAACTTTTTGAGAACATTTGAGAACAAAATGTGTTCCATAGCTCTGGAGGAGGCAAATTTGGTTGGAGTATTTATGAAAAACCGTGCAAAACCATCAGGTTATCGGGTTTGCGATTGGCAGAACGGATCAGCCGACCGATATCAGTTTGATGGCGCGGTCTTGATCCAACAGCCATAGCAGCAGGCGCGCCGCTTTGCCGCGGGGCGAGGTTAGCCCCGGATCGTCGGCAAGCAGACGGCGGGCATCGGATTGCGCGATCTCCATCAGGGCGGCCTGACGTTCCAGATCGGCGACGCGAAACCGTGGCAGGCCCGATTGCGCCGTGCCAATCAGATCACCGGCGCCACGCATTGACAGATCTTCTTCGGCGATCCGAAAGCCATCTTCGGTGTCGCGCAGCGTGGTCAGGCGGCGCATCCCGGATTCTGACAGCGGGGCCTGATACATCAACAGGCAGGTAGATTGGGCGCTGCCCCGGCCCACCCGGCCCCGGAGTTGGTGAAGCTGGGCCAGGCCAAAAATCTCGGCACGCTCGATCACCATGATCGAGGCGTTGGGCACGTTGACGCCGACCTCGATCACGGTTGTGGCCACCAGAACCTTGGTGTCACCCGCCGTAAAACGCGCCATTGCGGCGTCTT
>JBAVTI010000066.1:0-2938 GCA_049696055.1 Paracoccaceae bacterium
CCCAGGCACCAGACGCATTCACCACCATCCTGGGGGCGACGCTGATTTTCTCATTGGTCTCGCGCACGATCAGCGTGATACGGCCATTCTCCATCGGCCCTGCCGCAAGATACGGGATCGCCATCGCCGCTGGGCAATCTCTTTCCGCATCGGCAACCAGTTCCGTCACCAGCCGTTCAGGGTGCGAGATCCGGGCATCGTAGTATTCCCCCACGGCGCGAATATCAGGCGATAATGGCGGCACTTCTTGCAGCGCCTGCGCCCGCATCAACATCCGATGCTTGGGCATGGTGCGATAGGCCTTGCCGAACAGATCGTATAAAACCAGCCCCAGCTTCACCACCAAAGCACCCTTGGGGCCGGGGTTTTTCACCAAGCCGGTAAAGCGCAACGCCGCCATCAGCGTGCCCCCTGTCCAACTGCGCAGCGGCACCCAAACGGCAATCGGGCGCACCACATGCGATGCGTTGTGCAACAGCAGGTTTCGTTCCGTCAGCGATTCGCGCACCAGAGCCGCCTCGCCGGTTTCCAAATAGCGCAGACCACCGTGGATCAGCCGCGAAGGTGCCGAGCTGGTGCCCGACGCAAAATCCCCGGCCTCAACCAACAACGCAGGCACGCCTTGCGCCGCCAGGTCGCGGTAAATCCCTACGCCATTGATTCCGCCACCAATAATCAGAATGTCAGGGCAAATACCCTTGCGTAACGACTCGATCAGATGCTGTCTTGGGTGCAAGATTTCCCCCCCTGCCGCCTGACCAAAGTCTTGTCTGATCTCTCGCTTGTCATCAACTGTTAATTACAAGTGACGCTACTTTGGTCGCAGATCATCCGGAAAATATTAGTGTATTGCCCAAAATTCCCCATAACTCTCTGTATTTTGCCGATTATTTCCGAAATCGGCCCCAGAAAGCAATTTCTTGACAGGTTAGCGATAACGGGTAGGCTCAACTTGTAATGATAAGGCGACTCTCTCTGGATGCCGGCCTTCCGGCTAAATTTCCCAGAGAAGACTAGCCAAGGGAGGAGACTATGAAGGATTGTCTGATCGGCATTGATGCCGGCGGCACAATGACCAAGGCTGCGCTGTTTAGCCTGGATGGGCGCGAATTGGCCTGTGCGCGGCGCAAGAACGTCATGCTTTTCCCTGCTCCGGGCTGCACAGAACGTGATGCCAACCGCATGTGGGCCGCCGCCTGCGAAGCGGTGCAAGAGGTGCTGATGGTTTCAGGCAAATCGGCCGCTGATGTCGCGGCAGTCAGCGTCGCGGGCTATGGCAGCGGCCTTTATCTGCTGGACCGCAACGGCGATCCCATTCGCCCCGGCATCGTCTCGACCGACAGCCGCGCCGCCGCACTGGTGGCGGAATGGCAAGCCGCAGGCCTTACCGACAGCGTTGAGCCAATGATCCAGCAGCGCGTATGGCCGGGGCAAAGTCTTGTGCTTTTGGGCTGGCTCTTGCGCCATGAGCCCGACGTGCTGTCCCGCACCCATACCATTTCCTTTTGCAAGGATTACCTGCGCGGCAAGCTGTGCGGCGACCAGTCGACTGACCCCACCGATGCGGGAATTGCGGGCCTGATCGACGTCAACACCGCCACCTACGCGACAGAGGCATTCCATCTTCTGGGCCTGCAGGATTGGCTGCCCAAATTGCCACCCATCCGCCCGTCAGCCGAGGTTGTGGGCGGCGTTTCTGCCCAAGCCGCGCGCCTGACCGGGCTGTTGCAAGGAACTCCTGTGGTGCGCGGCGCGGTTGATGTCAGCTCCGCCGCCATCGCGTCGGGCGTGAAATCCCCCGATACCATGAGCGTGGTCGCCGGTACCTTCAGCATCAATTCAACTCTGCACACCACCCCCCGCACCAGTGTCATGCCCTTCATCCAAAGCCCCTACCCCTTGGGCGGCTTCATTGCGACCGAGGGTGCCGCCACATCCGCCAGCAATCTGGAATGGTTCGTGAAAACCCTGTTGGGCCACCCCCTCGTGCCGCAAACCCCCTCTGCCAGCAGCGACCTTTACGATATGGTGAATGCCGCAGTGACCCGCCGAGTGGGCCAGCCCCGTGATGCGCTGTTCTTTCCCTACCTGTTTGGCGGCCCCAGTGGCGCGCCGGCGGGCCTGATGGGCATGACTGCCGACTATTCGTTTGATGACATCATGCTTGCGATCTTCGAAGGCATCGGTTTCGCCCACAAAGTTGACATTGACCGCCTGCTGTCTGGCCCTGATGCTGCCAAACCCCGCCTGATCCGGCTTGCTGGCGGTGCCTCGCGCTCGCCGGTATGGAGCGATATTTTCGCCGATGTGCTGAATTGCCCGATCGAGGTTCCCGAAGGCTCGGAACTGGGCGCGCTTGGCGTCAGCATCCTCGCCGCCAAAGCCATCGGTGCCTACGACAGCCTTGACGCGGCACAGACCGCGATGACCCGCATCGCCCGCCGCCACGACCCAGATCCCGCCCGCGCCGCCCCCCATCTCGCCAAGTATCCGCGCTACCGCAACATTTCGGCGGCCCTGTCCACCGTTTGGGCCGCCAATGGGGGTGCCACATGCTAGAGATGAAAGCCGTTACCCGAACCGTTGCCGGGCGCACGCATATTCAAGCCACTGACCTCACGCTGCAAAACGGCACGATGAATGTGCTTTTGGGGCCGACATTGGCGGGGAAAACCAGTCTGATGCGGCTGATGGCGGGGCTGGATGTGCCGACGACGGGGCAGATCTTGTGGAACGGCGCGGACGTGACAGGGATGCGGGTGCAGGATCGCCGGGTGGCGATGGTGTATCAAAGTTTCATCAATTACCCGGCGATGAGCGTTTACGACAATATCGCCTCGCCGATGCGGCTGATGGGCAAGACTGCGGCCGAAGTTGACCGCGCGGTGAAATCAACCGCCGAGATGCTGAAACTGACGCCGCTTTTGCAGCGCAAACC
>JBAVTI010000067.1:0-12553 GCA_049696055.1 Paracoccaceae bacterium
GCCGCGATCTTCGCAAACGCCGCCATCGCCCGCCCCTTGGCATGGGCCATCGCGCTGGCCACCCTCGCCGTGTTCGCAGCCTTTGGCGTGGTTGTCCTCACCGGCACCCCGTTTGAGATGCGCACCGTCGCCGCCATGACCCTGCGCAGCGGGTTCTGGCTGGCCGTGGCGTGGAGCCTTGGGCGACTGGGCAGGCCGTAATCCGCCCGCGCAAAAATCAAAAGGGCCGGAAAATCCGGCCCCTCTCGCAAACATCGCCCGCCTGCTACCATCAAAAATCAACGTATGTACGGTCGCCATACACTGGCCATACGCAAAACATACGTGGCTTTTCAGGCCAGCATGTCCTTGACGCGCGGCCCGACCGCGCCGAAATCCATCTGCCCGGTGTACTTGCCTTTCAGCACCGCCATCACCTTGCCCATGTCGCGGATGCTGGTCGCACCAGCCTCGGCAATCGCCGCTGCAATCGCGGCATCCACTTCCGAGGCGTCAAGTTGCCTTGGCAAAAACTCACCAATAACAACAATTTCCGCCAGTTCCTTCTCCGCCAGCTCCAGCCGCCCGCCCTCTTCATAGGCCCGCGCCGATTCCTGCCGCTGCTTTACCATGCGGCCCAGGATGGCCATGATGTCGGTGTCGGTGACCTCGATCACGTCGCCCTCGCCCCGCACCGCAATCTCGCGGTCCTTGATGGCAGCGTTGATCAGCCGCAGCGTGGACAACCGATCCACCTCCCGCGCCTTCATCGCCTCTTTGAGGCTCGTTTGCAGCCTGTCGCGCAATGTCATCGGTCTCTCATCCCCATGATTTCCGAACTTTCGACTTTACATCTTCACGGTCTGTAACACAACCCAACCAATTTCCTGCAACCCATTGAAATTATTGCACAAGACTTTTACAACCCTAACCTCCTGTTGCCCTTGACCCCGCCCCCCCATGCCCGTAGGTTCGCCCCGTTTGAACCGGGGAGTCGCACCATGACCACCACCACCCAACCAGCCAAATCAAAACCCACCGCCTGTTTGGTATTAGCCGACGGCACGGTGTTTTACGGCATGGGCTTCGGGGCGACAGGCGAAACGGTTGCCGAGTTGGTGTTCAACACCGCCATGACCGGATATCAGGAAATCATGACCGACCCGTCCTACGCGGGCCAGATCGTCACCTTTACCTTTCCCCATATCGGCAATGTCGGCGCCACCCCTGAAGATGACGAAACCGCCGATCCCGTTGCTGCCGGAATGGTCGTGAAATGGGATCCAACCGAACCGTCAAGCTGGCGCGCCACCACCGATCTGCAAAGCTGGCTCAAGTCCAAGGGCCGCATCGGCATTGGCGGCCTCGACACCCGCCGCCTGACCCGTGCTATCCGTCAGCAGGGTGCGCCGCATGCGGCCTTAGCCCATGATCCCAATGGAAAATTCGACATTGGTGCGCTGGTCGCAAAGGCCCGTGCCTGGGCCGGCCTTGTCGGCCTCGACCTTGCGAAGGACGTATCTTGCACTCAATCCTACCGCTGGGATGAGATGCGTTGGGCATGGCCCGAAGGCTATACCAAACGCAGCGGCCCCGGCCTGCGGGTTGTCGCCATCGACTATGGTGCCAAACGCAACATCCTGCGCTGCCTTGCTTCGGCGGGCTGTGAAGTGACCGTGCTGCCCGCAACCGCCACCACCGCCGATGTGTTGGCGCTTAACCCGCAAGGGGTATTCCTGTCCAACGGCCCCGGCGATCCGGCGGCGACGGGGGTCTATGCGGTGCCGATGATTCAAGGCGTTCTGGCGGCCAACTTGCCGGTTTTCGGCATCTGTCTGGGCCACCAAATGCTGGCGCTCGCTTTGGGTGCCAAGACCGTCAAAATGAACCACGGCCACCACGGCGCCAACCATCCGGTCAAGGATATCGACACCGGCAAGGTTGAAATTACTTCCATGAATCATGGCTTTACGGTCGATAGCCAAACCCTGCCGCCGGGCGTTCTGGAAACCCATATTTCGCTGTTTGACGGTTCTAACTGCGGCATTCGGGTTGATGGCAAACCGGTATTCTCGGTGCAGCACCATCCCGAAGCATCTCCCGGCCCGCAAGACAGTTTCTATCTGTTCGAGCGGTTTGCCGCGTCAATGCGGGCCCGCGCCGACGCCTGACCGATTCGGCATGGCGCGACAGAAACCCGGCCGGTGCCGGGAAACTGTGCCTTTTTCAGGCGGTTGACGTGGGCCCGTGCAAGTTATCCACAGGTAATTCGGCCTGTTAACCAGCTTTTAACCTGCCCTTAACTCTTGGCAGCCGAGGCTTTCGGAAATCCGAAAGGTCGGCCCATGACTGCACCGCGCCTTCGCCTTCTTCCCGACCCCGAGGCTGCCGAACTGGTGGCGCCCTATTCCTTTGCCCAGTATCAGGCCCAACCGTTTGCGTTGGCACCGCTGGCGGCATTTGAAACACCTTTGGCACAACCTTGGGCGCAGGCGTGTCCCACGGCACAGACGTTGGGGGTCATGCTGCTGCGCGAAGGTTTGGTTACGCCACACAACATGGTGCAAGCGCTTGCACTTCATAGCCAAAGGCGCGGTCGGCTTAGCGATATCCTGATTTCGCGCAGCATGATTTCAGAGGATGCATTGTTTGATGCGCTGGGGCGGCATTGGGGGGCAGAGCGTATTGATTCTGCACTGCAGGCACCCGATCCGCGCTTGATAGACATATGGGGGGCTGCCGCATGCCTGCGTGACGGTTTGTTGCCATGGCGCAAAGTGGGGGTGGCCACGGTTATTGCCACCGCATTTCCCGAAGATTTTGCACGCCACCGCGTTAAACTGACCGATGTTTTCGGTCCGGTGATCATGGCACTTGTTCCCATTAGTCAGATCGAGGCGGCGGTGTTGGTAACCCGCGGCACTGCCCTTGACCACGTGGCGCAAAATCGCGTCCCCGGCCCCGAAAGCTGCCGCGATTGGAACTTGCGGACCCTGCCGCTTTGGGGCGGTCTTACCCTGGTTTTGCTGGCGGCGGCGCTGTATTTCGCCCCCCTTGCTCTGGCCATCGCCATTTCATTCTGGGCGGTTATCACCTTGGCCCTCGCGTCTTTGCTGAAAGCCGCCTCTGCCCTTGTGATGTTGCGCAAACCTCCGGTCGAGGGGCCCACCCCGATCATTGCGCGCCTGCCCGTGGTGTCGATCATGGTCGCCCTTTACCGCGAGGGGGATATCGCCGCGCGCCTGATCCGCCGTCTGGGGCGATTGGATTACCCATTGGAGTTGTTGGATATTCTTCTGGTGGTGGAAGAGGATGACACGATCACCCGCGATGCCCTGCTTGCCACTGACCTGCCGCCATGGATGCGCGTTGTTGTGGTGCCGGATGGCCCCTTGAAGACCAAACCGCGCGCCTTGAATTATGCGCTTGATGCGTGCCGCGGCACGATCATTGGCATCTATGATGCCGAAGATGCCCCCGACCCCGATCAAATCCGCCGCGTCATTGATCGCTTTCATTCCCGGGGTGCTGATGTCGCGTGCCTGCAAGGGGTTCTCGATTTCTACAACCCCCATACCAACTGGTTGTCGCGCTGTTTTACCATGGAATATGCCACATGGTTTCGCATCATTCTGCCGGGCCTGGAACGGCTGGGCTTTGCCATTCCTTTGGGCGGCACCACCCTGTTCTTTCGCCGCGCGGCACTGGAAGAACTGGGCGGCTGGGATGCCCATAACGTAACCGAGGATGCGGATCTGGGCTTTCGCCTTGCCCGCCACGGCTACCGCACCGAACTGCTCGATTCTGTCACTCAGGAAGAGGCAAACTGTCGCGTTCTGCCTTGGGTTCGGCAGCGGTCGCGTTGGCTAAAGGGTTATATGATGACTTATGCGGTGCATATGCGGAACCCCGCGCTGCTGTGGCGACAGATGGGGGCGTGGAAATTCATCGGATTTCAGGTGTTTTTCCTGACCACGCTATCGCAATTTCTGCTGGCCCCGGTGCTTTGGACCTTTTGGTTGGTGCCATTGGGCTTTCACCATCCGGTGCAAGATGCCTTGCCACCGTTTTTCGCCAACGCAATGCTCGGCACCTATCTGTTCACCGAAATCGTGGTCTTGGGCATCACGGTCTTTGCGCTGCGCCTCACGCCCAACAAGATCAACCCGCTTTGGGTGCCAATTTTGCACTTTTACTTTCCACTGGGGGCGCTGGCATCCTACAAAGCGGCATGGGAGATGGTAACCAAGCCATTTTATTGGGATAAAACCAGCCATGGCCATTTCGACCCGTTAGAGCCGCACTAGCCCCTAGCGCACCTTCAACTCGCCGGCATCCACCCGCAGCCGCGTTTCAAATGCCTTGGAAATATGGGCTTTCAATGCCGCATAGGCGGCGTCACCATCATGCGCCTCCAACGCCCTCACGATCGCCTCATGTTCGGCCATCGCCACTTCGTCGCGCCCTTCGGCGGCAAAAGACGTGGTCGCCATCAGCGCCATCGACCGATGCACCAGATCAAGCTGCTGCACCAGAAACCTGTTGTGCGACGCCAGATGGATCTGCTTGTGAAACCGCTTGTTCGCCCGGCTCAGGATTCGCGGATCGCCCCCCAACAGCGCGCGATCATCCTCGACCATACTGCGCAGAACCCGCAATTCCTCGTCCGTCGCATGCCGCGCTGCCAACCGTGCAGCCAAACCTTCCAGTTCGGTGCGCACAGCGTACAAATCCGCCAACTGGTTATGATCCAGTGATGCCACAATCAGGCTGCGCCCGTCGCGCGTCAGCATGGATTGGGTCTCAAGCCGCTGCAACGCCTCGCGGACCGGGGTCCGGGACACCCCCAACCGCTCTGCCAGTTCCGATTCCACAAGTCGGTCGCCGGGCTTGTAAATCCCCGCGTCAATCGCCTCAAGGATCAACGTATACGCATCTTTTTGCACGAAAAACCGGCCCCTTCACCGTCGATACTCTGTCGTCGGTGACGTTAGCCCCGCTTTGCCCCCGATATCAACCCTCCCCATTGCCGCGCCACCCACCACGGGCTACCCTACCCGCATGGTTGCACAACAGTTCTCTCACGTTCGCGCTTGGGTCTTTGACCTCGACAACACATTGTATTCGCCCTCAGCGCGGCTGTTCGATCAGATCGAGGTTCGCATGACCGCATGGGTGATGCAGGCCTTGGGTGTTGCGCGCCCCGAGGCTGATCGCCTGCGCCGCCACTATTGGGCGCAATACGGCACCACCCTCGCTGGGCTGATGCACGAACACGACGTCGACCCGGCGCCTTACCTGACCGATGTGCACGACATTTCGCTTGATGCGCTGCAACCAGACCCGGTTCTGGCCGCGCGGATCCGCGCGCTTCCGGGGCGGCGCATTGTCTACACCAACGGCTCGGCACCCTATGCGGAACGCGTGCTGGCGGCCCGCGGCCTCTCTGGCCTGTTCGATGCTGTCTATGGCGTTGAAAACGCTGGGTTTCGCCCCAAACCCGAACGCGCCGCCTTTGAGGCTATCTTTGCCACCGACGCCCTGAACCCGGGCATCGCTGCGATGTTCGAGGACGATCCCCGCAACCTCGCCGCCCCGCATGCGATGGGCATGCGCACCGTCCATGTGGCCCCCGATCCCGAACCCGCAGCGCATATCCATCACCACACCCCCGATCTGTCGGATTTTCTAAAGCACCTGACCGCCTGACCAATACCCCAGCCCCTGCGGCATCCTGTTCCATGGCAAACACGGGCCAACAGCCCTACTTGCCCCTTGCGAACAAAGGAAAGCCATATGCAAAATACACCTTCAAATCCCCCAAGCGGCTTGACGGCCGTGCCGATCTTCGGCCCCATTGCCCGCGCAATGTCGCGCGATATCAATATCTTCCACTACATTCTGGTGATCTTGCTCACCCTCTTGGTGCTTGCGGTAAAAGCCTGGGGTGTCGTGGCCTTGTCGATGACGGCGCTTGCACTGGTGCCGCTGATGTTCGTGATGATGGTGGTCTTTGCCTGGGGCTAAGGCCAAAAAGACGGAATGTCGCTTGGACGTCGACGCTTGCCTGCCCTATCTTAGCGCAAACCAAGGGGCCATCATGACACGCATCACCACAGATATCCTGATTTCCGGCGGCGGCGTCGCGGGCCTTACCGCCGCCGCTGCCTTTGGATCCGCCGGGTTCTCGGTGATCTGCGTCGAGCCCAACGCCCCCATTACCAACGCGCAAACCGAGGGTGCCGACCTGCGCACCACGGCCTTGCTGCACCCGTCGATTCCGGTGCTGCAAGCGGCGGGCCTGTGGGCGCGGCTAGAACCTTTCGCGGCCCCCTTGCAGATCATGCGGATCATAGACGCGGGTGGAAAAGACCCGGAACCCCGCATTATCAAAGACTTCGACGCCGCCGACCTCTCGGATAAACCCTTTGGCTGGAACCTGCCAAATTGGCTTTTGCGCCGCGAAATCCTCGCCCGCCTGGCCGAACTTCCCAACGTCAGTTTCCGCCCAGGCCTGTCCACCACCGGTCTTACCACCCGCACCACGCAGGCGCTTGTCACTCTGTCCGATGGCACCCGCGTTGCGGCAAAGCTGGCCATTGCCGCCGATGGCCGCAATTCCACCCTGCGCGAAGCGCTTGGAATCCCTGTGAAAACCCTGCGCTATGGCCAAAAGGCAATGGCCTTTGCCGTAACCCACCCGATCCCGCATCAAAACGTCTCGACCGAGATTCACCGCTCTGGTGGCCCTTTCACCCTTGTACCCCTGCCCGACCACAATGGTTTGCCCTGTTCCGCCGTGGTCTGGATGGAAACCGGCCCCGAGGTGCAGCGTCTCTCCGCCCTGCCGATCCCGGAATTTGAATCCGCGATGAACATCCGCTCCTGCGCGATCCAGGGCCCCCTCACCCTTGTGTCGCGTCTGACCGTCTGGCCAATCATCAGCCAGATCGCCGCCCGCATGTCTGGCGAACGCGTGGCCCTGATGGCCGAAGCTGCCCACGTCATGCCGCCCATCGGCGCTCAGGGGTTGAACATGAGCCTCGCCGATCTGACCCTGCTGCTCGATCTGGCCAACGCCGACCCCGCCAACCTTGGCTGCGCCGAAATGTTGGACACCTACCACCGCAAACGCCACCTGGAGGTCACGGCCCGCATTGCGGGCATCGACGCGCTCAACCGCGCTTCAATGATGGGTGCGCAACCGCTTCGCGACCTGCGCGCTACCACACTGAATGCGCTTTACTCCATCGCCCCGCTGCGCAAAACCCTGATGCGCACCGGGATCGGCGTGCGCTAACCCCTTCATCTTTAACTAAATATCCCCGCCAGAGGCACCCACCCTCTACAATACCCGGTCCAAAACCGCCCCCAGCCGCACCATGGTGCCGTCCACATCATATAGCTTGTCCAAGCCAAACAACCCCAGCCGAAAGGTGCGAAACTCGGCCCCCTCGCCCACTTGCAGCGGCACGCCAGCGGCGATCTGCATGCCCTCTGCCAGAAACTTTTTGCCGTTCTGCACCTCGGGATCATCGGTGAACGACACCACCACCCCCGGCGCGCCAAACCCCTCGGCCGCAACCGAAAGCACGCCCTTGGCCGCCAGCATCCGCCGCACGCCATTGCCCAGCGCCCATTGCGCATCCTTCAATGCGGCAAAACCATGGGTCCGTGTCTCGGCCATGGCATCGCGAAACCCAACCAGCGCATCGGTCGGCATCGTTGCATGGTAGGCATGTCCGCCCGCCTCGTATGCCGCCATGATGCTGCGCCATTTCTTCAGATCCAGCGCGAATGAATTGCTTGTCGTCTCTGCCAACCGCGCTTCCGCCCGCGCTGACAGCATGACCAACCCCGCCGAGGGCGACGCCGACCAGCCCTTTTGCGGCGCCGAGATCAGCACATCCACCCCGGTCGCCGCCATATCCACCCAAATGCATCCCGACGCGATGCAATCCAGCACCATCAGCGCGCCCACCTCATGCGCCGCCGCCGCCATCGCCGTGATGTAATCATCGGGCAAAATTAACCCGGCACTGGTTTCCACATGCGGCGCAAACACCACATCAGGCCGCACCTCGTGGATCTTTGCCACCACTTCTTCAATCGGCGGCGGCGCAAAAGCCGCCCGCGCGCCATTGCCTGTCGCCCGCGCCATCACCACCGTCGATGCAGCGGCAAAACCGCCCGCGTCGAAAATCTGGGTCCAACGATAGGAAAACCAGCCATTGCGCACGATCAACACCCGCGCACCGCTGCCAAATTGCCGGGCCACAGCCTCCATCCCATAGGTGCCGCCCCCCGGTACCAATGCCACCGCTTGTGCGTTGTAAACTTCGCGCAACATGGATGAGATATCGCGCATAACCCCTTGAAACTTTGCAGACATATGGTTCAGCGAACGGTCGGTGAACACCACCGAAAATTCCTGCAATCCGTCTGGGTCAACATCAGAAAGCAATGCGGGCATGTAATTTCTCCTATCTGCTTGCCGCCACGATAGCCTTCACACCCCGCTCAACACCAGAGAAATCCCCACGATTTCCCGCTTCCAAATATCTTCGGGCCGGGGCAGACAGCCCCTCCGCGGCTTGTCCACAATCGCGCCCTAACCCAGCGGCCCCGGCCGTGCTTCTTCGGTCAACAGCACATTGGCCTCAACCTGCCCTACTCCCGGCAAGGTCATGATCCGCCGCCTCAGCACGCGTTCAAAATCTGCAAGATCGCGCGCCACCACCCTTAGCCGATAATCGAACAACCCCAACACATGCTGCACCACCTGCACTTCTGGAATCGCCTGCACTGCCCGTTCAAAATCTTCCAGCGACACCCGACCCTTGGTCGCAAGCTTGACCCCCAGAAACACCGTAACGCCGAACCCCAGCGCCGCCCGGTCCACCACCACCCGCCGCCCCGCCAGAACCCCTGCCTCCTCCAGCCGCCGCACCCGCCGCCAGGCACTTGGTTGCGAAAGCCCGAACCGCCGCCCCAACTCGCCCGCGCCGATCGTGCCATCTTCGGCCAAAGTCCGCAGGATCTGCATATCCACCGCGTCCAGATCTATCATAATGGCAGCCCCGCCGAATCCTTGATCGTGGCAATCAGCATCAGCGCTTCGATATCGGCGATATGCGGCAGCGCCAAAATCCGGCTGCGATAGATTTGCTGATACTGCCCCAGGTTTCGCGCAATCACGTTCAACCGCACATCAACCCGGCCTAAAAACGTTTCGATCCCGATCACTTCCGGCACTTTGCGCGCGGCTTCGATAAAGTCGTCAAAGGCCCGCGGCTCGGTCTTATCCAGCGTAAAGCGCAGGCTTACCTCGACTTCATATCCCAGCGCCCGCCAGTCGATCACCGCCTGCTGCGCCCGGATCACGCCCGCCGCCTGCAGACGCTCCATCCGCCGCCAGCAGGTCGCGGGTGTCACTCCGGCGCGCTCGGCCAATTCGGCCACCGGCAGCGCCGGTTCGGCCAAAAGCTGTCGCAAGATCCGTCGGTCAGCATCATCAATCTGCATGAATTTCTCATCATATAGCATAATCTGGAATGATATTTCGCATACTTTCCCGATTTCGTCAAATTATGCAGCCATATTCGCGCCAATCCCCCTATTCTGCCGCCAGTCAATCCGGCCAAGCGGCCAAACCCGAAAGGATACGCCCATGCGCGTTTATTATGATCGCGATTGCGACATCAACCTGATCAAGGACAAAAAAGTCGCCATCCTCGGCTACGGCTCCCAAGGCCACGCCCACGCGCTGAACCTGCGCGATTCAGGTGCTAAAAACCTTGTCGTCGCCCTGCGCGAAGGCTCGCCATCGGCGAAAAAAGCCGAAGGCGAAGGCCTCAAGGTGATGGGCATTGCCGAAGCCGCCGCTTGGGCCGACCTGATCATGTTCACCATGCCCGACGAACTGCAGGCCGAAACCTACAAGAAATACGTCCACGACAACATCCGCGAAGGGGCTGCCATTGCCTTTGCCCACGGTCTGAACATCCATTTCGGCCTGATCGAGCCGAAAAAGGGCGTGGATATCATCATGATGGCCCCCAAAGGCCCCGGCCACACCGTGCGCGGCGAATACACCAAAGGCGGCGGCGTGCCCTGTCTGGTGGCCGTGCATAACGATGCCACCGGCAAAGCCATGGAAATCGGCCTGTCCTACTGTTCGGGCATCGGTGGCGGTCGCTCCGGCATCATCGAGACCAACTTCCGTCAGGAATGCGAAACCGACCTGTTCGGTGAACAAGCCGTTCTCTGCGGCGGTCTGGTCGAACTGATCCGTATGGGCTTTGAGACCTTGGTCGAAGCTGGCTACGAGCCGGAAATGGCCTATTTCGAATGCCTGCACGAGGTCAAACTGATCGTCGATCTGATCTATGAAGGCGGCATCGCCAACATGGACTACTCGATCTCGAACACTGCCGAATACGGTCAGTATGTCTCCGGCCCGCGCATCCTGCCTTACGCCGAGACCAAAGCCCGCATGAAAGCCGTGCTATCCGACATTCAGTCCGGCAAATTCGTGCGCGACTTCATGCTTGAAAACGCCGTTGGCCAGCCGACGATCAAAGCCTCGCGTCGCTCGAACGACGAGCATCAGATCGAACTGGTCGGCAAAAAGTTGCGTGACATGATGCCGTGGATTTCCAAAGGCAAAATGGTCGACCGCGCGCGGAACTGATTGAAAACAGGGGGCTGCGGGTCAAACCGCAGCCCCAACCCCACCTATTCCTTCGGCGGGTCCAGCGGCAATGTCGCCGCATAGGCGATCAAATCCACCGCATTCTCAAACGGGAAGGCGCGCAGGTTGATCATCTGCACCCCGGTATGCGCGTTCAGGATTTTGTTCATCACCTCGTCCGGCACTTCGACCGCTTCGGTGCCCACGTAATTGTGGTTGCCATCGCTGCCCCAATCCATCGCCCGCCCGTCAAAGCCATGGCAGGCCGCACAGGTCGTCTGGAAAATCTCGCGTCCGTGGTTCACGTCACCTTTGTTGACGGTGCGGGTTTCCATGTCCAGAAAGCTGCGCATATCCACTTGGCCCCGGCTGACAAAAGCCGCGACCCGCTGCATCTCTTCATCCGAAATCATCTCGACCGTGTAGGGGTGGTTGGCGTCCCGCAGCGTCAGCGCAATCTGGTCAACCGGTTTGCCGATCGCGCCATTGATCCCCGGAATGCCGGTAAAGTGCCCTCCCTTGGAATAGATGCCCTCTTTTCCCAAATAGTCCCAGCCGTGGCATTCCTTGCAACGCCAGGTGCCATAGCCTGTCTGCTCGGCATTGGTCGCCACTGGGTAGGCAGGATTTGTGCTTTTGACCTCGTCCCGATCCAAAGCCGAGGCCCAGTCGTCGTAAATCCGCCCGCCCGCGGCCAAAAGCCACGGCTCTGACGGATATTCCGGCGCGCCATGGATGTAATCTTGCGCCGCTGCCGAGTGTACATAATCTTTCTTTTCTTCTTCGGCCCAAACCGCCGCCCCACCGGCCAAAGCCAACGCCATAACCGCAAAACCGAATCGTTTTTTCATTGCTTCCTCCCCACACATTGCGCTGTAACGGCCATTGGTCTGGGGAATTCTCGGACTTTGGTCCGATTTCCGCCTTTTACCGCCGATGCAGTTGGGCTTTCTGCGGCCAAATGCCGCAAATCCCTACGTAAAGCAGCACAATCAAAGGGCTTTCGTGCAACAGCCTTCATCGCACTTGCCTAAGCAGGAAATCGCCGATTACACTTTGGTTTATGCTATCCATCCAAAGTGCATAGGCGCAACACAGCCTTAAGTTGTCTTTGGTGACTTGATTCAACGTAAAGGATCGCCATGCACTTCACTGTCGCAAACGCCAACCACATGCACCTGCTGTCAGCAATCCAGCTGATTTGTGGGATCGTGTTGATATTCGATGTTGGTGGCGAGATTCATGTCGAATGGCTGCGCGGTCGCCCCGTCGCCGGCATGAACCGCGTCCACCTTGTCGTCGAGACTCTGGCGACCGTTTTGTTGTTCATAGGCTTCGCCCTGACGTTGGCCCATATTCGAACTTTGCGTCGGGCCGAAGAAGCCAAGTCCCATCTGCTCGGCTCGCTTCGCGGCCAGTTCGACGTGATCTTGCATGAACGCTTCGTGCGCTGGGGCTTTTCCAAAGCCGAAACCGACATCGCTTTACTGTCGCTTCGCGGCCTGAAAATCACCGAAATTGCCGTGGCTCGTCACACCCGTGAAGGCACCATCAAATCACAGCTCAGCACGATCTTCCGCAAATCCGGCGTCTCGACCCGAACCGAGTTCTTGGCGCTGTTCATGGAAGAATTCCTTGACCACAGCGCAAACCACCCCGGCCCAGACCCGGACCGCGCTGTGCGGCCTCAAACCGCTGCCTGAACCGCCTCGACAATGCCGTTGACCACATCGGCCAGCAAAACCTCATCCTCGCATTCCGCCATCACCCGCACCAAAGGCTCGGTGCCCGATTTGCGGATCAGCAACCGCCCCGATCCGTTCAGCCGCACTTCGGCCGCCGCAATCACCGCCTGCACCGACGCTACGGCCAAAGGTTCCG
>JBAVTI010000068.1:0-2055 GCA_049696055.1 Paracoccaceae bacterium
TTCCGAAACCGCCGTCCAGATCTTCCGCGATCGCGGGATCGAGGTCGACTACATGCCCAAACTCGGCAAAGACAAAGACGCCCTCGCCGCCGTCATCGGCCAATACGACGGCCTCGCCATCCGTTCCGCCACCAAGGTCACCGAAAAACTGCTCGAGCATGCCACCAAGCTGAAGGTCGTCGGTCGTGCGGGCATTGGTGTCGATAACGTCGATATCCCTGCCGCATCGAAAAAGGGTGTGATCGTGATGAACACGCCGTTCGGCAACTCGATCACCACCGCCGAACATGCCATCGCCATGATGTTCGCCGTTGCCCGCCAACTGCCAGAGGCGAACGCCTCAACCCACTCTGGCAAATGGGAAAAATCCCGCTTCATGGGGGTCGAGCTTTACAATAAAACCCTTGGCGTCATTGGCGCGGGCAACATCGGTGGCATCGTCTGCAACCGCGCCGTTGGCCTGCATATGAAGGTGGTTGCCTACGATCCCTTCTTGTCGGAAGAACGCGCCAAAACCCTCGGCGTCACCAAGGTCGAGCTTGACGACCTGTTGGCCCGCGCCGATTTCATCACCCTGCATGTGCCGCTCACCGACAAAACCCGCAACATCCTGTCGGCGGAAAACATCGCCAAATGCAAACGCGGCGTGCGTATCATCAACTGCGCCCGTGGTGGCCTGATCGACGAGGCAGCACTGGTCGCAGCGCTGAAATCCGGTCAGGTCGCCGGGGCGGCCCTTGACGTATTCGAGATCGAACCCGCTGCCGAAAACCCGCTCTTTGGCCTGCCGAACGTGGTTTGCACCCCGCACCTCGGGGCGTCCACCACCGAAGCGCAAGAAAACGTCGCCCTGCAAGTCGCCGAACAAATGGCCGACTACCTGCTGACCGGGGCGGTGCAAAACGCGCTGAACATGCCCAATGTCACCGCCGAAGAGGCTGTCGTGATGGGGCCGTGGATCAAACTCGCCTCGCATCTTGGCAGCTTCATCGGCCAGATGACCGACGAACCGATCAAGGCTATCAACATCCTTTACGACGGCACGGTTGCGGGCATGAACCTCGCCGCCCTGAACTCTGCCGTGATCGCGGGTGTGATGAAAACCGCAAATCCCGATGTCAATCTCGTTTCCGCGCCCATTGTGGCCAAAGAGCGTGGCATTCAAATCTCTACCACCCGCCAAGACAAAACCGGCGTGTTTGATGCCTTTATCAAAGTCACGATGGTCACCGACAAGCGCGAACGCTCGGTCGCGGGCACTTGCTTTTCGGATGGCAAACCGCGCTTCATTCAGATCAAAGGCATCAATATCGACGCCGAAATCGGCGCGCACATGCTTTACACCACCAACGAAGACGTGCCGGGCATCATCGGCCTTCTGGGCATGACCATGGGCAAAAACAACGTCAACATCGCCAACTTTACCCTTGGCCGTGCCGGCGTGGCCCAGGAAGCCATCGCTATTCTTTACCTTGATCAGGCCATCGACCCAAAAGTCGTGGAAACGCTCGAATCTACCGGCATGTTCCAACAGGTCAAAGCCCTGCAATTCGACGTCGCCTGAGCAGGCTTTGCGCGCTCCAAAAGGGCAGGGGGCAGACCACCCCTTGCCCTTTCTTATTGGCACAAATATCCCGGGGGTGCGGGGGCTGGCCCCCGCCTCTGCTGTTACCGGAAACCACATGCGCACCTACGCCATTGGCGACATCCACGGCCACCTCGACCAACTGCTCGCTTTGCACGCCCGCATCGCCGCCGACCGTGCAGCCATCGGCGATCATGCCGCCCCCATTGTTCATGTCGGCGATCTGGTGGATCGTGGCCCCAACAGCCGCGGCGTGGTGGAATATCTGCGCGCTGGGATCGCTTCGGGCGAAAACTGGGTTGCCTTGAAAGGCAATCATGACCGAATGTTCACATTGTATCTGACCGATATCAAAGCCCATGACGAAGGCCTGCGTCGTGACCTAAGCTGGCTGCATCCCCGCCTAGGTGGCGTGCATACCCTGGCCTCTTACGGCGTGGCAAACGCGGGCGAGCGCCCCCTTGCCCCAG